>CBFHAF010000023.1:0-15568 GCA_965653435.1 uncultured Chitinophaga sp. | reverse complement strand
TCTGGTATTACGTGGAAAGCAAATACGGGAAAGACGCCGTGCCCTATCTCATGTACATCACCCGCATTAACCGGGGCCTCAAAAAAGGCTTCGAGCAGGTGCTGCACATGAAACCCAAAGAGGCCATGAAAGATTTCATGACCTATACCATGAAACGCTACCAGGAAGACAATCGCCGCCGCCGCCAGGTTACCCGCGGCACCGGCGTGATCTCCAACGAAGTAACTGAGAAAAAAGACTATTACCGCTATCAGGCCAATCCGAAGAACAGCATGTATGCCGTGGTGGAATATTCCAAAGGCCTCTACAAAGTAAAGATCAACCTGGGCTGGAGCACCACCAAAGTGCTGCTCAAAAGCGGCGTAAGGCAATACACTTCCAAGCTGGACCCCAACTATCCCCTGCTGGCCTGGAACCAGAAAGGCAACCGCCTGGCCATCGTGTACGAACATGAAGGCAAAACCAGGCTGATGGTGTACGACCTGATCACCAAGATCACCATCAGGCAGGACCTTCCCCAGTTCGACAGGGTGATAGATATGACATATTTCTTCGAGTTCGACAACTCCCTGCTGCTGAGCGCTGTGAAGAACGGCCATACGGACATCTTCACCTACAGCATCAGCAACGGTAAAACGGAACAGATCACCAACGACGTGTACGACGATCTTGATCCTTCGTTCGTGGCCTTCCCGGGCAAAAGCGGCATCATCTATTCCTCCAACCGCCCCGGCCCGAAAGCCCGCAGCGCAGACACCGTATTGCCGCACAACAACTACAACATCTTCCTGATCGATAACTGGAACAAGTCTTCCGAAAAACAGATCTCCCAGCTCACAAACCTCCCGTACGGGAATGCACGGCTGCCCGTTCAGTACAACACGACCCACTTCACCTTCGTGAGCGACGCCAACGGCATCAACAACCGCTACGCGGGTTTCTTCAAATCCGAAAGGGCCGGCGTGGATTCCCTGTATTTCGTAGGCGCCGAGATACTGCACAATCCCGACAAGGAAGAGCTGGATTCCGCCCTCGCCGATTACGGCTCCACCGCGCCGGATTCCGTGCAGGCCATCGCCATTACCAACGATTCCACTTATGTGTTCCCCGTTACCAACTACCAGTACGGTATCAAGGAATCCAGGATCGCGGGAGACCAGGGAATGGTATCTGAAGTAGTGCAGGTGGGCGATTACAAACGCCTGTACAAGCTGAAGGTAGACACTAATACCCTGCGCAGGCGCAACGTTACGGCCAGGCCTACCCGCTACAGGCTGGCGCAGATGAGGGAAGACAGTCTCAAACTCGGCTTGCCCAGCGTGTACCAGAAAGACACTGCCACCAAACAGAATAATTTCTTCCAGAACGAGTTCGGCAACGAACCGGCAGACACGGCCGCTCCCGCGGAACTGATCGCCACCGCGCCCAAAGAGCCGCCTGTGCTCAAATCCGCCAGGCTGAGCAATTACAAGCTCAAGTTCTCGTCAGACTACCTCGTGGCGCAGCTGGATAACTCCGTATTGATGAACCGCTACCAGCCGTACATGGGCCCCCCGAGCTCGCCTATCCGCCTGACCGACCCGGTGAACGGCCTCGTGCGCATCGGCATCAGCGACCTGATGGAGGATTTTAAGTTCAGCGGCGCCTTCCGCATCCCGCTTGCGCTGGATGGTACGGAATACCTGTTCTCCATGTCGTACCTCAAAAAACGTTTCGACTATAAGTTCAGCTACTACCGCAAGGTAGACCAGGGCGGCGTACTTTACCGCGATACATCAGGGCAGGAATATGATTACCCGGTAAAGAACAAAACCAATATCTACCAGCTGGAGGTACGGTATCCACTGGACGTGGTGCGCAGCTTCCGCATCTTTGCAGGCCTGCGTACGGACGAAATGGTGATACTCGCCAATGATGAAATTTCCCTCAAAGAGCCGAACTATAAAGAAACCAATGTGCTGGCCCGTTTGGAATACGTGCACGACAACGTGCTGAACCCTGCCATCAACATCTACAAGGGTACGCGGTATAAGATCTATGCGGACCTGATATCGCAGATAAAAAGCAACCGGAATACGGTGTTTAACGAAGTTACGCCGAAAGGCAAGTTCACTTACAACATGGGCATAGACGCGCGGCATTACGTGGAAATATACCGCAACTTCATATGGGCCACGCGCTTCGCCGCGGACCTTTCCCTGGGCAGCCGCAAGCTGATCTACTTCCTCGGCGGTGTGGACAACTGGCTGATCAAACCCGACATCTATACCAACCGGCAGCCCAACCCCAACGAAAATTACGCTTACCAGACACTGGCGGTGAATATGCGCGGCTACAAGCAGAATATCAGGAACGGCAACAACGTGATGCTGATGAATACTGAATTACGCCTGCCGGTGATCACCACTTTCATAGACAAGCCTATCAATTCCGCGTTCCTTCGCAACTTCCAGCTGATGGCCTTCATGGACATCGGTACCGCCTGGAACGAGAAACTTTCTTTCAAAGACGCCAACTACACCACCTATGTCAATCCTGAAGGTGTTGTGGTGCGGATCAAGGAAGGTTTCCTCGGGCCTTTCGTGGGCGGTTACGGCTTCGGCGCGAGAACCACGCTGCTGGGCTATTTCTTACGGGTAGACGCCGGCTGGCCGATGACGGGCTTCTTCAGGGGCAAGCCGCTGGTGACCTTTGCAATGGGAGTTGATTTTTGATCTGATTGATTATAAAACAAAACGGGCCGTCTCAAAAGGACGGCCCGGTTTGTTTTATATTAGTGCCGTTATACGTAAACCGTCAAATGAAAATATCCCTTGCCAGGCCCGCTATGAAATCCCCAGCAGCTTCGGCACAAAGATGATCCCTCCCACCACCAGCGCTGTAACCGCGGCCACCAGCACGGCGCCGGCAGACACGTCTTTGATCCATTTCACATCCGGGTGAATATCCGGCTGCACGTAATCCATGATCTTTTCTACCGCGGTATTGAGCATTTCCGCAAGCCATACTATTCCCGTAACGATAGCCAGCATGGCCCATTCAGAAAGGGAGCACCTGAGCCAGGCGGCCAGCCCGGCCACCGCTACCGTAGCGGCAGCATGGATGCGGCCGTTGGATTCGCTGCGCAGGAATAAGCCCAGGCCGTTAAAAGCATGTCGTAAACCGAAGAAGCGCTTTTGGACAGGCATGTGGTCTTTGTTTAGATAAATAAAAGGAGCTACTGGTTAAATTTGATCATGGCTTCCAACGCGGCGAGATGGCCCTTGAAGGCTTTTTCGCCGGTTTTGGTGATGGAGTAGGTGGTGTTGGTCTTCCGCCCGATAAACCCCTTATGCACCTTGATGTAGCCATTTTCCTCCAGCGTGGAAAGATGGGAGGCGAGGTTGCCGTCCGTCACTTCCAGCACTTCTTTCAGGTCGTTGAAGCTCACTTCCTCGTTCACATTCACCATCAGTACGCTCATTACGCCCAGGCGGATGCGGCTTTCAAATATCTTATTCAGGTTACCGATCGGGTTCATGCCATGAGGTTTATGCTGCGGGGTTTCTTTCGTATTTCCACCACATGAGGGCGCCGTAAAAAATGTGCATCACACCGAAGCCCAATGCCCAGAAGAACAGCCCGTTATAAAGATTAAAGAGCGCAAGTATGCCGATCAGTATCTCGGCGTAGCCAAGGTACCGGATATCTGTAACGGTGTATTTGCTGGCATTCACCAGGGCGAGCCCGTAGAATACGAGGCAGGCGGGAGCTGCCAGTCCGGCATAGCCATTGTACAACAATCCGGCTATGAACAGCCCTCCGGCAAACAGCGGAACGGCGAGATTGAAGGTCACTTTACGGGCGGAGGCATCCCAAACGGGAAGGCCCTGCGCCTGGGCTTTGCGCCAGGTGAAATAAAAGCCGGTGCCGAGGGCGGCAACCAGTACGGCGCCTGCGATGAGGAGCAGCTGGAGGATCAACAGGTTGTCTGCCGGCGTTACACCGTAAAAATCGGCCCCCCCGGCGCGGGAAGGCTGCGCTTCCCCATCCAGGAGCTTCCAGGCAAAGAAGGCGCCTATGAGCGCGCTGACACCGGCACCAACGCCGCCAAGACCACTGAGGGACATAAAGCGGGTGGAGCGCTCCATAATGCGCTTGATATCGTGAAGGGAATCGAGATGTTGTTGCTCGTTCATAAAAGCACTTTGTGCACCAAAGTTAACTTTTTTCGCCGGAGAAAAAAGCTGGCATGTTATTGTATAAATGGAGTGATGGGACGCGTTTATAGCGTATGAAACATCCGGGCGCATGACAGCATATTTGGAAAGCGCGATACGCCGGATGCAGGAAATAGTAACCTTGTCACCCCACGCCCCGTTATAGGGGTACTAAAGCCGGCACACGTCTTTAGTAGGTAACTATGCCAACATTTCCCATGATCCGGACATATTCATCCGGGCAAACGGTAAATTATTGTTATAAAACTGTCCCATTTAACCAGAATTCGCCATGATTAGTGCGAAAATCTCTAATTTGCTTCGTGTATGACCGGCCGGAAACGAACCATAGCTTTAATTATTTGCATCATCAGCTTCTTACCCATCAGCGCTCAATACAAGATCAGCGGTAAAGTAAAGGACGCGCACACCCAGGAACTGATCCCCTTTGCCACGCTCCAGTTTGTAGGCACCAATACTGGCATGGTCACCGACGCAGAAGGCTCCTTCCTCTTCGAACTCCCTGCCATACCCTCCGATTCGCTGATGGTGAGAGTGATGGGATACCAGCGCACCGTGCTCTTTGTAGACAAGAACCTCAAAGACCAGACGCTCAATTTCGAGATCTCCCGCGGCGACGTTTCCCTCAAACAACACGAAGTAAAAGCCAATGTCAATTTCGCACTTATCCTCCTCCGGCACATCATCCGCCGGAAGCCGGATAATAACTACGACCGGCTTGCCAACTACCGGTACGAGATCTACAACAAGCTGGAGCTCGATATCAAGAACCTCAATACCGCCAAGCTATCCAGGAACCGCTTTACCAAACCGTTCTCCTTCATACTCCAGAATATAGACAGTACTTCGGAAACCAAACCCTTTCTTCCGGTTTTCCTCACAGAAAGTATCTCCGATTATTATTTCCAGCGCAGCCCCAAAAAAACCAAAGAAATTATCAAGGCATCCCGCACTTCGGGGCTCGACAACGAAAGCGTCGCCAAGTTCCTGGGCGGCATGTACCAGAACGTGAACATATACGACAATCACATCCCGGTGTTCGACAAGAGCTTCGTAAGCCCCATCAGCAACAGCGGCGCGCTTTATTACAACTACCGGATCACGGATACGCAGTATATCAACCAGCAGCGTTTCATCAAAATGAACTTCCAGCCCCGCAGGAAAGGCGAGAACGCCTTCATCGGCGAAATGTGGGTGCAGGATTCCACATACGCCATACAGAAAATGACCATGGCCGTACCGGGAGACGCCAATATCAATTTCGTGCGCAAGATCAGCATGGTGCAGGAATACAAACCTTTCCCGGACAGCAGCGGCTGGTTCCTCGCAAAGGATAAGTTCATCGTCGATTTCTGGACGCCAGGCCTCAAGCCCACCAAAACCATGGACTTCATCGGCCGCAAAACCACCACTTATGAAAAGGTGATGGTAAACGATACTTCCGTTACCAACCTTTTCACAGAGAAAAGATATCCGGAGAACATCGTATTGACGGACAGCGCGCGCTACCGCTCGGAAGACTTCTGGCAAAGCAGCCGCCACGAGGGGCTGAGCAAAAACGAAGAGTCCATTTACAAAATGGTGGACACCCTGCAGAAAATGCCGCTGTTCCAGAAATATTCCAATACCATCCGTTTCCTGGCAACTGGCTATAAACCATTCGGCATGCTCGAATGGGGCCCGTACTGGTACCTCTTTTCACAAAACAGGCTGGAGGGCTTCAGGGTCCGGTTCGACCTGGGCACCACTCCTAAATTCCACAAGGACCTTTACCTCAACGGTTACCTGGCATACGGCTTCACCGACCAGCACTTCAAAGGCAAGCTCTCCGCCCTCTGGCTGCTGAAAAGGCACCCGCGCATGTACGTGTACGGCTCGTTCATCCGCGACCTGGACAACGGTGCCAACTATTACGATGAAGTGGGAACGGATAACATCTTTTCCCTCGCCATCCGCAAGCCCGGCATCCCGCAGAAGTTCATGCTCATAGATGAGAAACGCGCTGAATTCTATAAAGAATATTATTCCGGTTTCTCGCATCATCTCTCCGTAGTGCATAAACAATTCATGCCCTTTGCACCGCTGCCCGCCGGCGGCTTCTTCCCGCACAACGGCAACGGGCTGGACCCGCTCACCAATATGGAAGTGGCTGTAAAGCTTCGTTACGCTTTCCGCGAAGAATTCCTGGAAGGAAATTATTACCGCTTCAGCTTGGGCAGCAAATACCCCATCGTGGAAATAAAATATGCCCTGGGCCTGAAAGGCGTGCTCAAAAGCAATTACAACTATCACAAAGCCTCGTTCACCGTTTCCGATTACGTCAAAACACCGCCGTTCGGAACGATCTATTATAACTTCTTCGGCGGCAAGATATTCAGCAACGGCGCGCTGCCATACACCATGCTGGAGATCCACCCGGGCAACGAAATCTATTACTACAACAAATACGCATTCAACATGATGAACCGTTACGAGTTCATCAGCGACCAATACGCCGGCTTCAACGTGGAACATACCATCGGCAGCGGCATCTTCAACTACATCCCCGGCATCAGGAAGCTGAAGTTCCGCCAGTTCTGGACCGCTAAAGGCGTGATCGGCAAGCTCAGCAACGAGAACAAAGCGCTCAACCTCACCGCCGGCTACCCTTTCAAAACGCTGGAAGGCAACCCCTACATTGAAGTGGGCACCGGCGTCGAGAACATCCTCAAGTTCCTCAGGGTCGATTTTGTGTGGAGGGTAGCGCCGAAACCCCTCCCCGGCGAGCCCTACGAAAAGAGGTTCGGGATCTTCGGCAGCTTCAGGTTACAATTCTAAACAATGGATAAAAGGCCGCTCAACGGCGATGCTCCAGCAATTGCTGGTGGATCTCCAGCTGCATCTGCATCACCTGTTGGATAGCTTTGTTGCTGCTCTGCAGCAGCTGCTCCAGCCTGCCGAACAACTCCCGGTAGTTCTTCAGCAGTTCGTACAGCAGCAATTTGTCTTTCCGGAAATATTCCACCAGTGCCGCCAGGTCCTGCGATGGCGGACGGTATAAGGAAGCATGCGGCGATTCCATCCCCTCGAATATCTCGGAATAATGCACTCCCAGCACCCGCGCGATCTCCATCCACCGCCCTAATGTGATCCGCTTCACATCGCCGCGCTCAATATTGCCGTAAGCCGTCGCACCGATCCCCAGCCTCGCCGCAACATACTCCTGCGTATAATCCCTGGATTCTCTCAACCTGCGTATCCTTGGGCCAACATTCGTTTCATTCATGTACAGTGGGTAAGGCTAACAACCATCCATGCAAATAAAATTAGCAGATTGAGAAACTGCCTCCAAAAAAACATAGCAGAAACTGAGATAGTCTCTGAATCACTACAGGAAATCTCCGGGTTTCCGTGATAATCAAAAAAAAATACGCTCAATCTGAGCGTATCCGTTTCAAAAAAAATGCGCCTGTACAGGCGCATCAATGTCTTTAAACAAACCATCCTTATTCCAGGAACCGCTTCCCTATCCAGGAAAAAACAAGCGCTCCCGCCAAGGCCCCGAGCCCGTCAGCCAGCAGGTCGTACATATCAAAGCTCCGGTTCGGCACCAGGTATTTCTGGATGAACTCGATCGCCAGGCCGTACAAGGTAACCACTGCCGCCAGTGAAAACAACGCCAGCAAGCTGATCGCGTTCCTCTGCTTGTAATATCCGTATGCCAGCAACAGCACCGTGCCGCCGAACAATACGAAATGCACGATCTTATCCACATGCAGCTTGTCGAATATAGATGCGCTCGGGATAGCCGAGCCCGGAAGCGTGCATAAAAAAAGAATGAGAACGATCCATCCCATTGCTGGCAGATAATAACGGATCATTCTCATACTTAACTTATTATTCGGGTTTGATTCATTCATCTTATCTTATTCTCCTACTAACGCCTTGTAGTCGTCTGCGCTCAGCAGCCCGTCCACATCAGCGGGGTTATTCACCTGGATCTCCACCATCCAGCCTGCGCCGTACGGATCGGAATTCACCAGCTCAGGGCTGCCGTCCAGCTGGGGATTTACCTGCAGAACGGTGGCCGCTACCGGCAGAAACAGGTCAGACACGGTTTTAACCGCCTCCACCGTACCAAAGATCTCTTCGGCATTCAGGGATTTGCCCACGGTGGAAATATCAACAAATACGATGTCGCCCAGCTCGCGCTGTGCAAAATCAGTGATGCCCACCTTTGCGGTGTTCCCTTCTAACAATACCCATTCATGGTCTTTTGTGTAACGCAGTTGTGACGGAAAATTCATGTCAAGTTTGATTTTGAGCGGTAAAAATAAAGATTGCGCCGGGAATAATAAAAACTTCTTCCCCCGGAATATGTTAAAATTCAATGATTAAAATAGCAGGAACTTCTTTTTCAGCCTTATTTTCATCCGTACATCCTGCAAGGGGCGGTTGTTCCCGTCGGTTTTCACGCCCGCAATGCTGTCCACCACGTACAGCCCCTTTATCACTTCGCCGAAAACGGTATAGTTCTGGTCCAGGTGCGGGCTCCCGCCAATGGATTTATACACTTCGCGCTGGTCTACAGGCAGCTTCCGCCCGCCCAGCCGCGTTTGCTCCAGCGTATCCAGCTGCCCGTCGGTGAACTTCTTTCCCTGCACGATATAGAACTGGCAGCCGTCGCTGGCCTTGGCGGGATTATCTTCCCGCGCGGCAGCCAGCACGCCCTTTTTATGGTACAGGTCCAGCCTGAACTCCGCCGGGATCGTGTAGCCCACGCCGCCGTTACCCAGCTGGCCCCCCGCTGTAGCGCGTTTGGAATCCGGGTCGCCGCCCTGGATCATAAAGTTTTTGATCACCCGGTGAAAAAGCAGGCTGTCATAAAAATGCCGTTTTACGAGCTTGATGAAATTGTCGCGATGAAGCGGCGTCTGGTCGTGCAGCCTGATCACCATCGTGCCGTATTCCGTGATCACTTTCACTTTGCGGTTGCGCTGCGCGCTGGCGGTGAGGGACAAGAGCAGCATCAGTGCTGCCAGGATCGTTTTTTGCATGCGGTATTTGGGTTGGGTTTCGGCTTTGGGTCCCGCCCCGGCCTATGTACAAATCAAAAGGTCGTACTCATCAGCCGCAGGGGCACTCCATGGGGCTTATTCTTCGAAATAAGCGATAATATGTTCCTTCAGGAACCGTTCCTGCTCTTCCATGCCCATTTTCGGAACGGGCTGCACCTCCTTGAAATGCGGCCATCCGTCCTTATCACGGCCTTCGGGCTCAAAATAACCGCTCTGGCTCAGCAACGAGCACACGGCGATATGCATCAGGTCCTGCTTCTGTTCCTTGGTGAACTTCTTTTTCGGGCTGTTCAGCTCCTGGATGCCGATCAGCAGCAGCAATGCCTCCATGTTCGGCGTTTTCCCGAAACGTTCGGTGAGCATATCCTCTACTTTTTTCCATCTTTTATCAAAATCGTCCTGGTCCATCTGTTGGTTTTTAATATTTTCTGTTCGTGGCATACGTATTGCAGCCTCAAACGGACAACAAATGTACGGTTTACACAAAAAATTGATGTAAATATCAAACCGCTTTCTTAAATTGGAATTTTTTGTAAACCATATCTGCTTACCGGGGAAGCCGTTCAATAGCGTCTTTTAACACCAATTTAACGGCCCCAACCCGCCATGGCAGAAGGTTTAAACAAGTAAAACGCTATTTTAGCAAACTTGAAATGTAAAACATGGAAAATACGTCTTACGACATCCGTCAACTGAACGACAAGATTCACCAGGCCAGCTCTTTTGTGGACATCCTGAACATGGAGATCAACAAAGTGATCGTAGGCCAGAAGTACATGGTGGAACGCCTCATGATAGGCCTGCTGGCACAGGGCCACGTGCTGCTGGAAGGCGTTCCCGGCCTCGCTAAAACCCTGTCCATCAAATCACTTTCATCCGCCATCAACGCACGTTTTTCACGCATCCAGTTCACGCCGGACCTTTTGCCGGCAGACGTTGTAGGTACCATGATCTACAACCAGCAGCGCAACGAGTTCATGGTGCGCAAAGGGCCGATCTTCGCCAACTTCATCCTGGCGGACGAGATCAACCGCGCCCCGGCCAAGGTACAGAGCGCCCTGCTGGAAGCCATGCAGGAAAAGCAGGTCACCATCGGCGACACTACCTTTAAGCTGGAAGAACCTTTCCTCGTACTGGCCACCCAGAACCCGATCGAGCAGGAAGGTACCTATACGCTGCCTGAAGCCCAGGTGGACCGTTTCATGCTGAAAGTCGTGATCGGTTACCCCACCAAGGAAGAGGAACGCCACATCATCCGCCAGAACCTGCAGCCGGACGGGCAAACGAAGATCAACCCCGTGGTGAACCCGCAGGACATCCTCGAGGCGCGCAAGCTGGTGCGCCAGGTGTATATGGACGAAAAGATCGAGCAATATATCATCGACGTGGTGTTTGCCACCCGCAACCCGGAAGATTACAAGCTTGCCAAGCTCAAGCCGCTCATTTCCTACGGCGGTTCCCCGCGCGCTTCCATCAACCTCGCCCTCGCTTCCAAAGCCTACGCTTTCATGAAACGCAGGGGATACGTGATACCGGAAGACGTGCGCAGCGTTTGTTTCGACGTTATGCGCCACCGCGTGGGCCTCACCTACGAAGCGGAAGCCGAGAACGTGACCAGCGAGAACATCCTGAGCGAGATACTGAACGCCGTGGAAGTGCCATGAGCCGTGAATTAAAACCTGCAACAACATGGAGACTTCAGAAATACTCAAGAAGGTCCGCCAGCTGGAAATAAAGACCAAAGGGCTCACCAATCACATATTCGCGGGCGAATACCACAGCGCCTTCAAAGGCCGCGGCATGTCGTTCAGCGAAGTGCGCGATTACCACTTCGGCGACGATGTGCGCTCCATCGACTGGAACGTGACCGCCCGCTTCAACCACCCCTTCGTGAAAGTGTTTGAAGAAGAACGTGAGCTCACCGTGATGCTGCTGGTAGACGTAAGCGAAAGCGAGACCTTCGGCACCGCCACCCATACCAAACGCAGCCTCGTTACCGAGCTCTGCGCCGTGCTGGCTTTCTCCGCCATCAAGAACAACGACAAGGTAGGCGTCATCTTTTTCAGCGACGGCATGGAAAAATACATCCCGCCCAAAAAAGGTAAATCGCATATCCTTTTCATCATCCGCGAATTGTTATCCTTTACGCCTAAACGTAAAGGCACCAATATTTCCGAAACCCTGCGCTTCTTCAACAACGCAGCGAAGAAACGCAGCATCGTGTTCCTGCTCAGCGACTTCTTCTCCGGCAATTACCAGGACGCGCTCAACATCGCCGCCAAAAAGCACGACGTGGTAGGCGTTCAGGTATACGACCCCCGGGATAAGGAACTGCCCGCTGTAGGGCTCATGCGCATGACGGACGGGGAAACCGGCGCTTCGCAATGGATAGATACCAGCGACAAAAAAGTACGCCAGTATTATACCCAGCAGTTCCAGCAGCACGCGCAGTACTGTAAAAGCGCCTTCGTGAAAAGCGGGGCAGACCTGATCAGCATCAGGACCGATGAAGATTACGTGAAAGCATTGCAAACATTTTTCCTGAACAGGGTTTAAGACTTACATGAAAGGGATCAAGCACATATTCGTTTACACCCTGCTGGCCGCCCTCTTTACCGCAGGCCGCGCACATGCGCAGGACCAGCAGGGCACTCGACAGTATGACGACTATTTTAAAGTAACGGCCGTGCCGGACACTACCTCCATCCGCATCGGCGAGCCTGTGAAGATCGGCGTCACCGCCCGCGTGGTGATCCGTTCGCTCAAAGGCGCCAACATCAAGGTAGTGTTCCCCAACCTCCCGGATTCCGTGAACCACATCGAAGTGGTGGAACGTACGCCGCTGGACACCACCGGCTCCACCCCCGACGAAAAATACTGGAAACAGACCCTCACCGTTACCAGCTTCGATTCCGGCCGGTGGGAACTGCCGCCCATGAAATTTGAAGTGTTCTCCGTGTCGGACGGGTCGTACGATTCCGTGTTCACCGAGCCCATCTTTATTGACGTGAACACCGTGGCTGTAGACACCACCAAGGCTTTCAAGCCCATCAAACCTTTGCGCACCGTAGCCTGGAACATCCTGGACTACTGGCCTTACCTGCTGCCGCTGCTGCTCGTGGTTGCGCTCGTGGTGCTGTATTTCGCCTACTGGCGCAAACGCAAGCCCAAAGCCCCGCCCGCTCCGGCCAAACCGTTAAAGACGCCGTACGAGATTGCCATGGAACAGCTTCAGCAGCTGGAAAAGGAAAAGCCCTGGAATACCGACGTCAAACTATATTACACGCGGCTCACCGATGTGCTGCGCCATTATTTCGAGCAGCAGTTCCATATCGCGGCCCTGGAGCAAACCAGCGCCGAGCTGCTGCAGAACATCAAGCCGGTGACCGTGCTGAACCAGCAGCGGGATAAGCTGCAGCACATCCTTACGCTGGCAGACCTGGCCAAATTCGCCAAGATGCAGCCTGCGCCGCATGAGCATGAGGACTGCCTGCAAAAAGCCGTTGCTGTGGTAGAATGGACCAAACGCACCGTTGCCGCTCAAACAGAAGAACAAAGCCTTACCGGCACAAACCAGTAGAACGAACGCATGAACGCTGAACTTTGGAAAAATATTGAATTCGCTTACCCGGCCTTTTTCTGGCTGCTGCTGCTCATTCCCGTAATGATCTGGTGGTTCTTCAGCACCGGCCGTAAGTTCCAGGGATCGGTACAGGTAAGTTCCCTGCAGGGGCTGAAAGGATTGCCCACTTCCTGGAAGATCCGCTTCAGGCCGCTGCTGCTGGCATTGCGCATTATCGCTTTCGCCGCGCTGGTAACCGCGCTGGCCCGCCCGCAAACTTCCAATACATCCGAAAATATCGACAGCGAAGGGATAGACATCGTGCTGAGCATAGACATTTCAGGCAGCATGCTCGCCGAAGACCTGCGGCCCAACCGTATGGAAGCCGCCAAAAAAACCGCGATGGACTTTGTGGACAGCCGCATCAGCGACCGCATCGGCCTTGTGATCTTCTCCGGCGAAAGCTTCACACAGTGCCCCATCACCATGGACCACGGCGTGCTTAAACAACAGCTCATGCAGATCCGCAGCGGCATGCTGCAGGACGGTACCGCCATCGGCATGGGGCTCGCCACTGCCGTGGACCGCCTGCGCAGCAGCAAAGCGAAAAGCAAGGTGATCGTGCTGCTTACGGACGGCGTGAACAACACCGGCCTGGTAGACCCGCTTACCGCACTGGAGATCGCAAAAGCCTATAAAGTAAAAGTATACACAGTAGGCGTAGGCACCATCGGCAAAGCACCCTCTCCCGCCACCATGCCCGATGGCAGCATACAGATGCAGATGGTGGACGTGCAGATAGACGAGCCGCTGATGAAAAAAATAGCCACCGAAACCGGCGGCCGCTACTTCCGCGCAACAGACAACACCTCCCTGCAGAATATCTACCACGAGATCGATAAGCTGGAACGCACCAAGGTGGAGATCACCTCTTACAAACGTTATAAAGAACATTTCTTCCCACTGGCGATGATAGCGCTGGCCTGCCTGCTGCTCGAAACAGTACTGCGGTACACGCTCTTCAGGCGCCTGCCCTAAGGCGGCCTGCGCGATTTGCCTTATATTTACACCGTGCAAGCAACGATCTACAAATCCACCGGCAGTTGGTACACCGCTAAAACGATCACAGGCGATTTTTTACAGGCCCGCATCAAAGGCCTGTTCAAGATCGACGAGGATATTACTTCCACCAATCCCATAGCAGTGGGAGACGATGTGAGCATTGAAATGGAAGAAGGGGAGAACGCACCCGCCATCATCACGGATATCGCGGACAGGAAGAACTACATCGTGCGCAGCTCCCCGCAGGGCAAGCACAAAAAACACATCGTTGCCGCCAACCTCGACCAGGCCATGCTGGTATGCACCGTGAAGGAGCCCCGCACTTCCCAGGGGTTCATCGACCGCTTCCTGGTTACGGCCGCCGCTTATCATATCCCTGTTATTCTTGTGTTCAACAAAAAAGATGTGTACAAGGCGAAGGAGATGGAAAAGTTTGAACACTGGAAAGCGGTGTATGAGGAGATCGGTTATACAGTGCTGCTAACCGCCGCCAGTGCGGGCGAAGGCATCGAAGAATTGAAAAGCCTGCTGAAAGATAAGACCACGCTGATATCCGGCCATTCCGGCGTAGGCAAGTCCACCATCATCAACCAGCTGCTGCCTCACCTGCAGCTGAAAACGAAGAACGTAAGCGGCTGGAGCGGCAAAGGCCTGCACACCACCACCTTCGCGGAAATGTTCGACCTGCCCGGGGGCGGACGGCTGATAGACACGCCGGGCGTACGCGAATTCGGTATCGTGGATATTCCCAAAACAGAGCTGTCCCACTATTTCCTGGAAATGCAGCCATATCTTCCCCAATGCCAGTTCAACAACTGCATCCACATGGATGAGCCCGGCTGTGCGGTGAAGGAAGCAGTAGAAGAAGGTGAGATCGATATGGACCGGTACGTGAGCTATGCCACTATACTGGCCACCATTGAAGAAACTACTTATTGATTTAAGCCAATGTTAACGTGTAAAGTCCGTCAATGCGGGGAGCAGTGGAGCTAATGGGCTTTCTTCCCACAGTTATATATGCAGCACTGAAGTGATAACCTAATGCCTCCTCCTGAACAATCCCTTTTTCTGCGGCTTGCTCATTTCGTCCATCACCCGTTCAGCACCCAGGTTCTTTACCGGCGTAGGGCAGCCCGTTTTCTGCGTCCTGCAGCCAATGGCCATTATCCCGCAGGCCAGCAACATCCATAAACATAACTTACGCATAACCAGGCAGTTTAGAAGAGTTTCATCTGTTTGCCGGCCTTGCTGTTCTGCTTCTGGTTACCGGAATTATAAAAGGTGCTGCCTGGGCAACCTTGCTTCTGGGAGGCACAGCCGGTCGCTAAAAAGGCCAGCCAGAGCCATAACCACCATTTTCTTTTCATAGGTAAGGGCATTATATCCTCTGCAATATAACGTTTTTTTATAACGCGTGTTATACCTGGTCGCGGAACCAGTCCGCATACATGATATAATTATTGGCAATCCGGTCTATTTCCCCGTGGATCAGTTCCTGGCTGATGGTTTTCACCTTTTTGGCCGGCACGCCGGCATAAATGCAGCCCGCTTCCACCTGAGTGCCTTCCAGCACAACGGCTCCGGCCGCAATAATGGTATTGCTGCCGATGTGCGCATTGTCCATCACAATGGCGCCCATGCCTATCAGCACATTATCTTCCACCGTA
>CBFHAF010000022.1:0-15569 GCA_965653435.1 uncultured Chitinophaga sp. | reverse complement strand
TTTAAAAATTGACCAATTGTTATCGCTCATGCGGGTTTGGCTTTACAGATAAAATTTTTTTGACCCGGCCATGAACAAAGCTGTTAAAATATTGATCGTAGACGACCGGCAGGATAACCTGCTGTCCATCGAGACCATTCTCGAAAAGGAGAACTATACCATCGTCAAAGCAAACTCCGGCAGGGCCGCATTAAAGGCGCTGCTGCTGGATACCGATTTTTCGCTCATCCTCATGGACGTGCAGATGCCGGACATGAACGGTTTTGAGACCGCTTCGCTTATTTACCAGCGTGAAAAGCTGAAGAACATTCCCATCATTTTCATCACGGCGCACAGCCAGGAAGAAGAAGCCATTTACAAGGGCTACAACGTTGGCGCCGTGGACTTCATCCACAAACCGCTGAACCCGCAGCTGCTGCGCATCAAGGTGGGATTGTTCGTGGAGCTGTACCAGAAAACGCATTCGCTGCAGGAGCAGGAAAAAAGCCTCTTGCAGGCCAACGCGCAGCTGCAAAAGGAAATAGAAGAAAGGGAAGCGTCCGAAATGAAAGTGCTGGAGCTGAACCGGCAGCTGAACCGCAGCAATGTACATCTCAAAAAAGTGAACGAGGAACTGGACCGCTTTGCCTACGTTGCTTCGCACGATCTCCAGGAGCCACTCCGGAAGATCAGGGTGTTCACAGACCTCATCAGCACGAAAAAAGACAGCGCGCAGGATGTGGACCGCTACGTCAGCAAAATAGCCGATGCTGCACAACGCATGCAGCAGCTTGTGGACGACCTGCTGCGCTTCTCCCGCCACTCCGCCCAGGGCCGCGACTACGTAACGGCGGACCTGAACGAGATCGTAAAAGAAGCCGTATCGGAACTGGAGATCGCCATACAAAGCAACCAGGCCAGCATCCAGGTGGATCCGCTGCCCTGCATTCCCGTCATCCCCACGATGATCCGCCAGGTATTCAATAATCTCATCAGCAACGCCATCAAATTCAGGAAAAAGAATGTGATGCCGGTGGTGCACATCTATGCGCGCAAGTCACCGGAAATTAGCACCCCCACTCCATTCTACCAGATATTCGTGGCGGACAACGGCATCGGGATAGACAACCGCTACCTGGAAGATATCTTCGCCGTATTCAAACGGCTGCACAGCTACCAGGAAATTGAGGGCACAGGCATAGGGCTTTCCATCTGCAAAAAGATCATGGAACATCACAACGGCACCATCACCGCCACCAGCGAGGTAGACCATGGCACCACCTTCATCATCGCCATACCGGAAAAACAATCCTGACCGTTTCACGGCAACAAAAAGTCCCTACCGCCCGTGAGCGGTAAGGACCCTGTATATTTCATAAGCAGTATTAATATTTTGCGATCCAGTCTGCCACATACTTCGCATCGCCCTCCCAGCCGGGCTGGCCGAGCACGAAGTGGTTGCGGCCGGGAAACTCCCTGTATTCCAGCACGGAGCCGTTCTGTTTATACCGTTTGAAATTCCGCCGGTTGAGGTGTGCTGGAATGATCGTGTCTTCACTGCCCGCAGTAAGCAGCAAGGGGGGATGCGGCTTATCGAAATCCACTTTGGCCGCGCTGCTGAGGCCGCCGCGGGCAACGGTCTTGGATTCGGGGATGGTGAACTGTTCCCAGGCTTTCTGCTGCTGGTCCAGCGGCATCCCATTTACGAAAGCATACTGCCAGTCTTTGAAAGACATGAGGTAGGTCTTTTTCACCGAGGTGAACAGCCCCAGGCTTTTCCAGCCTGCTTTCAGGAAAGAGAACTCATAGGGAAAAACGCCCAGCGGGGGTACGGAATGGATGGCCACCGCCGCCCTTGCCAGCCCCCGGTTAGTGAGTATCTGCGTAATAAGCCCGCCCAGGGAATGCCCGATAATGTATGGTTTTTCAGGAAAGCCGGACGCTACCTTCGCGTAACTGTCCACCACCTCGGTGAGCGTAAGCGCGGCAAGGTCCGTATCATTCGGCTGGCGCGCACGCAGTTCCGCGGCGTAACCGTCTTTGAAGGGCCATGCCGGGGCCACGGTTTTGTAACCCAGGTTTTCGAAATAAACCTTCCATTCGTCCCAGCAATGATGGGTCACGAAGGCGCCTGTTACAAACAGGATCGTTTTGTGATTGTTCGTTTCCATAGTTTGATTTTCAGTGATTTACAGAAAATAAAGCCTGTTGGGGGACCAGGGCCGGGGCTGAAGATTGAGTGCACTGTAAGTTACGGATATTAGCGGCAATACTGTTGTTCCGTTCATGGTTTCTAATGCCTGATTACGTGAAGCGGCTAAACGCTTAGGTTATTTAAATTCTGACAGGCCGGGACTTTGAAACTGGTTTGATTTGCGTTACATTAGCAATTGAAAACGCCCGTATTGAGAATGAAGATCTACCCGAAGACCTTTTTGCTGGCAGACGACGATCCCGAGGACCAGGAAATGCTGGAGGAGGCGATACTGCACGCTGATCCAACCATTAAACTGCACATGGAAAAAAACGGGCAGCAGGCGGTACAGTACCTGGAGAGCTGCACGGACGGCGAATTGCCTTGCTTTATTATCCTTGATTACAAGATGCCGGTGTTCAACGCGGTAGAAGTACTGGAACGCATACGTTTCCAGCCGAGGTTGAGCGCCATCCCCAAAGTGGTCTGGAGCACGTCCAACCAGCCGGAGCATGTGAGGTTATGCCTTCAGAAAGGCGCCCTGGAGTATTTTGTGAAACCTTCGCATCTCGGCGAGCTGAAAAATATCGTGGACCGTATGCTCTATCTCTGTGATAAGACCCTTGAAAAACGGCATCAGTGATCAGCGCCGGGAATGTAGACCGCAAATTCCGCGCCCTGGTATGGCAGGCTGCTGGCCATTATAAATCCCTGGTGGTTCTGTACGATCTTTTTGCAGATAGCCAGCCCGATCCCCGTTCCTGAATAATTCGGATCGTCGTGCAGGCGCTGGAAAAGGTCGAATATTTTTCCCGAATAAGAAGTATCGAACCCTATCCCGTTGTCTGTTACCGTGATTTTATGATAAGTTCCATCCACATCTTTGATCTCCTTTAATTCCGAGCCGGGCACAAGGCTGGCGGCGATCCTGATCCGTGGCTCACGGCCGGGGTGCTGGTATTTGAGCGAGTTGCCGATCAGGTTTTCGAAAAGCTGGTTGAACTGGTAAGGCATCGCTTTAATGACCGGCAGCTGCCCGCATTCGATCACCGCGCCGGTTCTCTCAATGGATTCGTGATGCGCCAGCAGCACGGTGTTCACGATATCGTTCAGGTTCACCAGGGTAAGGTCCTGGGAGAAAGAGGAAGCTTTTGAATAGGTAAGCAGGTCGTCTATCAGCCGCTGCATACGCGCCGCGGCGTTAGTGGAACGGTGCAGGAAGTCCCGCATCTTTTCCGGCAGATGGCCGGCGTTTTCGCTGATATAATTGTTGTAGAACTGGATCTTCCGCAGCGGCTCTTTCATATCGTGAGCGGCGGCGTAGGCGAACTGTTCCAGCTCCCTGTTCTGGAATTCCAGCTCGGCGGCGTATTTATTGATCTTGTCCTCCGCGATCTTTTTATCGGTCAGGTCGCGTGTTACTTTGGAAAATCCGATGATATCCCCCGCATCGTTATGCAGGGCGGTGATCACGATGCTGCCCCAGAAGCGGGTGCCGTTCTTTCTTACGCGCCAGCCCTCCTGCATGGCCTTGCCGTTGGTTTCCGCTGCGGCCAGCAATTTCCATGGCAGCCGTTGCTCCCTGTCTTCGGGAAGGTAAAATATGCTGAAGTGTTTGCCAACGATCTCGTCCTCCCGGTAACCCTTGATCTTTTCCGCGCCTTTGTTCCAGTTCTGGACAAACCCCTCCCTGCTCATCAGCAGGATGGCATAATCCTCCACTTCCTCGATCATCTTATGGTAGCGTTCCTCGCTTTTTTTCAGTTCTATATTCCTGCGGAGCAGTTCTTCGGCCTGTTTTTCGGCGCTTTTCTCCAGCGAAGCCACCAGCTGGCGGGAGTTTTCTTCCTTCCTCCGCAGCTCCGCTTCGGCTTCCCGGATATCTGTTATATCCACCAGCATATTTACCGCGCCGGTCAAAATCCCTTTTTCGTCAAACACAGGGCGTGGAAAAGGCGCCACATTCCGGCGGCTGCCATCGGGCCGTTCCACGATGATCTCCGCTCCTCTCACCTCGCGCCCTTCGCGGAGCGCAATGGCCATCGGGCAATTGTCCAGCGGCAAAACCTCCCCTGTGGTAGTGAATATCTTCCAGGAGCCGCACCAGAGATCTTTCCCGATCTCGGGCTCGCGGCCCCAAAGCTCCGCTGCTGCCTTATTATAAAAGGTGATAAGTCCGTTGTCATCCGTGGAATAGACGGCGGCATATAATTTCTGGATAATTTCCCCGTACGCTGAGTTTTCCGAAATCGGTTGATCTGTGTACCGGCTGTTCATGTTAGTTCCCATGGGCGAGAATGGTCTATTGCTTAGTTACCTGTTTCCGCCCAAATGATGTGCCAGTAAATGCCGTTACGGTTGTTTCAGTCATAATGCCCCATCGCCCGGAACACTTTTCCTTCCGCATTCAGCTCGAAGAACTCAGCCGCCTTTTTCCCGGCAACGCTGCTGTAACAGATAATAACGGTGTGGATGCAGGACAGCACTTCCTTCAGTTCAAAGTGAAGATCGGGATATTTGATCATGGCCTTGCGCCAGTAATCCGCCACTGCATCCTTCCCTTTCAGGGTGCCTGAAGCCGCTATGCCCATCTGTTTGATGAAAGGGCTGCTCATTTCAAAATCGTCGGTATAATGCGAAAGCACTTCTTCCAGGTTGTGGCTGTTCCACGCGTTTACCCAGGCATGGGCAAATTCAAGCGCCTGTTCTCTTGTGATCATATATTCCTTTTCCTGCAAAGATATGCGCGGTACGGCGGCGGGAGTATGACAAAAAGCTCAATTCCTGAAGCTGCCCGGGGTAAGACCGAAACGCTCCCTGAACTTGCGGATAAAGTAAGAAACATCCTGGAACCCGCTCTCATGGCAGGCCTGCGATACGGGTAACCGTTTATGCTCCAGCAGGTAGCGGGCCCTTTCGAGCCTCCGCTGGATGATCCATTGCTGAAGGCTGCCGCCGGTATTGCGCAGCGCCCAGCGTTTGAAGGTGCTCAGGCTCATGTGATGCAGCCGCGCCAGCTGGGCCAATGGCTGTGGCTGGTTTACTGTAGCGGCAATGGCGGCGAGGATGGCGGCGGCATCGCCGCCGGGCAGCGTTCCGTCGCGGATCACGGTATTGAGGCTGAGGAAGGGCCTGTCTTTCACCAGTATGTCTGAATAAATGACGGAGTGTTTGGGAATGTAGAGGATATCCCCTTCTTTCATTTCATGTTTCTTCCCGTCCAGGTATACCGATTTCCGGCCTTGTTTCACGCAGGTAAGCGCCGCATGGGGCATGAAGAATTCATCTTCAGACGGGCGTTCGTAACCGCACAGGGCCATCTCCATCACAGGGTTGGTATACAACCGCTGCACACGGGCTTTCCGCTCGTTGAAATCTGAAAAAGGAGTGATCATTGCGGGGTTAAATTACAAAACTCCGGGATTACGTCGCAATGGCTATGGGTTCTTTTGGCAAGAGGAAATAAAAAGTGCTGCCCTGCCCGGGAATGCTGTTGATCCGCAGCTCTCCCCCGTTGTTGGCCACAAATTCCTTGCAGAGCCAGAGCCCAAGGCCGGTTCCCTTTTCGTTGGCGGTACCGTCTGTAGAATATAATTTGCTGCCGTAAAGTATTTTATAAATGGATTCGCTGTTAAGGCCATTGCCGCTGTCCGTCACGAACAGCTCCATCCTGCTGCCCGCTTCGCGGCCGCCAAGGGCAATGGTGCCCCCGCGGGGCGTGAATTTGATGGCATTGTCCAGCAGGTTGCGGATCACCAGTTCCAGCTGGTGATCATCCGCATGTACGGTAGCGCCCGGCGGCACGGAAATTTCCAGCCTGATGTTCTTCTGCGTGGCGGCAAAGCGGTAAGTATCGGCGATCAACTGGAATAACAGCGCCAGCTCAACTTTTACCGGCCTCGTTTCGATCCGGTTCATCTGCGACAGCGACCAGTTGAGCATATTGTGCATCGTGGAATTGATGTGCTTGATATGCTGCCGGGCCATCTGGGCAAATTCTTTGATCTCCTGGGCCGAGAGTGCTTTCATTTCCAGCAGCTCCAGCAGGCCGGAAAGGGTCCCCAGCGGCGTGCGCAGGTCGTGGGAAATAATGCCCAGCAGCTTGTCCTTTACGGTATTGCTTTCGCGCAGGTTCTGCATCATTTTGGCCAGCTCCTGCGTGCGAAGCGACACCTTGTTCTCCAGCAAATTGTTCTCTCTCCGGATATACTCCAGGTGCTCCTCCTGCATTTCGATCTTCTCTTTTTTCAGCAACGCATACCGGTGGCCTAAAACGAGCGACAGCAGGATCATTTCAGCCGCAGAGCCAATGGGCAATATCTGGAACGACCAGGAGCCGTAATGCAGTATGCCGACGTTGGTCATCACGAAAAGTATGATCGAGACCAGCAGCAGGCTCCAGGCGATCAGGAAATATAAAGCCGGCTTATACCCTCTTGTATATGCTCTTACAGCCATCCAGATGAACAGGACAGGAATGCAGAAGCTGCACAGCTCGTTGATCCTGATGGCAGGCTCTCGCCAGCCGGCGGCCACGGCAATGATGGGCAATATCAGCACCCAGAACAGGATACGGAGAATGCGGGTCTGCAACGGCGCGTATGTGCCGCTCTGCAGAAAAAGGATGGAAAACCGGATGGTGAACATGTAACTCACCGCCGCCAGGCCAATGCCGTACTGGTTGAAGAACAATGCGGCGGAAGGGCCCAGGCTGTAATGAAAGCCCCGCAGGTAAAGCAGGTTAAAGGCGGCCAGCGCAACGAGATAACCAAGATACCAGAAGTATGCCCGGTCCTTTATCCAGAAGAAAAGTAAAAGGTTATAGCAGAACAGTGCGATCACAATGCCCAGGTAAAGCAATTCCACCATATACATTCCTTTCAGCGCCGAAGGCAAACCCTCTCCCGTAGCCACCGCCAGCGGTATGATAAGCGCATTGCCGGTGCGGGCCCGCAGCCAGAAGTCCACCGGCTGCCCGTCCGCCGCCGGCAGCTCGAAAGTGAACCCATGATAATAGAAGTTGTTGGGCTTGTATTGCATGCTGCCGGATTGCACGGTATGTAATTCGCCCTGGTGCTCGTAATAAAGTGTGAGACTGTCGATGTTGGAGAATTCCACCAGCAGGTGGGTAACGCTGGCGGCCGGGTTACTCACCCGCCCGTGTATCCACACAGCCGCTTTTGTGATCCCGAAAGCGCCGATATCATGCTGTATGGGCTGAAACAATGCGCTGTACGCCTGTTTTTTCACATCCTGGTAGGTAAGCCGGGCAGCAGGGTCTATCAGCCAGCCGGTGGTCTTGCCGATACGTACGTAGGGCTCGTCGCTGCTCAGTATGTTCAGAGACTGGGCGGGCAGCAACCGTGGATAAAACAACAGAATTAAACAAATGATAAATTTTCTCAATACACAGGGTTATGCATAAGTAATCATCGTACATAATATAGGACAAAATAAGTAGACAAAAGGGTGAAAGCCGGGTGAATAATTTCATATCTTATTAACCCCGTAAGGCAGAACTTCCCCCTTCAAACCGGCAATGACATTCTCAGCCGCCATCCTGGCCATACCGCTGCGGGCCTCCGCCGTTGCGGACCCGATATGCGGCAGCACGGCTACATTGGGCATTTCCAGCAGGGGATTATTCTTATCCATCGGTTCGGGATTGGTAACGTCCAGCCCGGCGCCCCAGATGATGTTCTGCCGCAGGGCGGCCAGCAGGTCCTGCTCGTTATGCATCGCTCCCCGGGCGGTGTTGATGAAAATGGAAGAAGGCTTCATTTGTGCGAAAGCCGCTGCATTGAACTGGCCGGCGGTTTCGGGGGTGAGGGCGGCGTGCAGGCTGAGCACATCGCTCTCCCGCAGCAGGTCTTCAAAACTTACATAACGTGCGCCCAGCAGCTGTTCCGCTTCTTCGTTGCGGCTGCGGTTGTGGTAGATCACCGGCATATCGAAAGCGCCGCGGCATTTCCTGGCCAGCGCCATGCCGATCTTCCCGAGCCCGAACACGCCCAGCGTTCTGCCGTTCAGCTCCATCCCCAGATTAGCGGTCGGTTCAAAAAAGCCCCATTGCCCGCGTGCGATGGTCTTGTGCATATGAAAGGCCTTTCTTGCCGTAGCCAGCATTAAAAGGAAGGCCGTATCCGCCGTGGCATTGCTCAGCACCCCGGGCGTGTTGCCGATGGGGATCTTCAGCGCGGTGGCAGCCGCAACATCCACATTGTCGTACCCTACCGCCATGAGCGACACGACCTTCAGATGGCTGCAGGCCTGCAGAAAAGCCGCATCTATTTTGTTGCCGCCTACGCTCAGCAGCGCATCATGCTCCCGGCAGGCGGCTATGAGCTCTTCGGGGCTTAGGTGCCGCTTCTCGCGGTGTTCCGTGTATTGAATGCCTGCTTCGCGCAGCAATTCCAGTCCTGTGTCGGGAATGATCCTTGTGATGAAAACTTTCATGATAATGATAATGCCGGTTACAGGAATAAAGATCATGCTATTTTGTTAGATTAGTACCCTAAAAAATCATTAACAATATGGAAACCAGGACGCTTGGAAATACAGGATTCCGGATCGCGCCGCTGATGTTCGGCGGCAACGTGCTCGGATGGACGGCCGATGAATCAACTTCTTTCCGCCTGCTCGACGCCTTTACGGACGCGGGCTTCAACGCGGTGGACACCGCCGATACCTACACCCGCTGGGTGCCCGGCAATACGGGCGGGGATTCTGAAAGGGTGATCGGGAAATGGCTTTCCAAAACGGGGAAACGCGATAAGATCATGCTGGCCACCAAAGTGGGCGGCGTGTTCAGCGAGGAAAAAAAGGGACTGAAAAAGGATTACATCCTCCGGTCCATAGACGATTCCCTGCAAAGGCTGCAAACCGGTTATATCGACCTTTACCAGACGCATTACGACGATGCGGAAACCCCCATCGAAGAAACGCTGGAAACATACGCTGAAATAGTGAAGTCCGGGAAAGTGCGCGCCATCGGCACTTCCAATATGAGCCTGGAGCGCATTATCGCTTCCGAGGCGATAAGCCGGAGCAAAGGGTACCCCTCCTACCAAACCCTGCAGCCGGAATACAACCTGTTCGACCGTGAAAAGTTCGAGACGGAATACGGGCCTTATGCGCTGGAGCACAACCTTGGCGTGATCCCGTATTTTGCGCTGGCCAGCGGTTTTCTTACGGGTAAATACAGAAAGGAAGAAGATCTTGCCGGCAGCAGCCGCGCCAAATATCTCGGTAAATACATGACGGAAAGAGGCTTCCGCATTCTTGACGCGCTGGATGCAGTAGCGGCGCGTTACAACGCCAAACCCGGCATGGTGGCAATTGCCTGGCTCATGAACCGCCCCGGCGTGACCGCGCCCATCGCCAGCGCCACCAACCTTCAGCAGCTGGAAGAGCTGATCCGCGCCGTATCGCTCAGGCTGGATACGGATGCCATGCAGCTGCTGAACGATGCAAGTGATTACGGGAAAGCGTGATCTCTAAAAGCACAAAATTGATCCGGTGCCGGTGATCAGCAAAGCCCCGTCATTGCGGGAAGTCCCGCGTCATTGCGAGGAACGAAGCGTGGGATTTGTGCGGAGGGTGACGAAGCAATGACGGGCTTTTCCTGTTTCGGATAAACAAGCAATACCTTATTTCCTCGTCTTCTCCACTCCTTTCAGCTTCTCCAGCATCGCCGCCATTTCTTTCACTTTCTCCGGATGAGCCGCCGCGATGTTCTGTTTCTCCCCCAGGTCCTTTTTCAGATCATACAGCTGCGGGGCCGGGTCGTTCCCGGTTTCGATATTCACTTCTTTAGCCAGCCTCTTCCCGCTGGAAGGCGAAATATATTTCAGGTCTCCCTGCACCAGCGAAAGCGCGCCGCCCTGCAGGATAAGCCAGTCGCGGCCTTGCTGCGTTTTGCCCAGCAAGGGGTCAAGCATATCAAAACTATCCGGCGCATCGGTTTCGCCGAGCGGCTGGCCGGTCATTTTTGCGAAGGAGGCAAACAGGTCCACCTGGCTGATGAGCGCCCCGGAAGTTTGGCCGCCTTTGATATTGCCGGGCCAGCTTACGATCCAGGGTACGCGGGTGCCGCCTTCGAAAGCGCTGTATTTGCCGCCTCTCAGCGGCCCCAGCGGCTGGTGGCCGTTTTGCATGGTCACAGCCTCATCGTGGTAACCGTCGTCCAGCACGGGGCCGTTATCGCCGGAAAAGATCACCAGGGTGTTTTTCTCCAGGCCCAGCGCTTTCAGCTTGTCCATGATGCGGCCTACCATCCAGTCCATTTCCAGGATGGCGTCTCCACGGTAGCCCAGCCCGCTTTTCCCTTTGAACACGGTGGCCGGCATACGCGGCACATGCACGTCGCTCAGCGCGAAAAACAGGAAAAACGGGTGCTGGCGGTTCTCTTCCAGGAACTGTTCCGCTTTGTCCGTAAACGCATAAGCCAGCTCTTCGTCCGTCCAGCGGGCTTTCTGGCCGCCTTTCATGTAACCGATGCGGCCGATGCCGTTCACAATAGTATTGTTATGCCCGTGGGAGGCCTGCATTTTGAGCAGTTCCGGGTGATCTTTGCCGGTAGGTTCGTTCCCCACTTTTTCCCTGTAGTTCACTTCGATGGGATCATTTTTATCCAGTCCCAGCACCCTGCCGTTCTCCACGAAAACGGTCGGCACCCTGTCTGCCGTTGCGGGGAAAAAGAATGAGTAATCGAATCCCACTTCGTTGGGGCCGGGCCTGATCTCCTCATTCCAGTTTATCTCTTTTCCATCGCCCAGCCCGAGGTGCCATTTGCCGACCAGCGCGGTCTTGTACCCGGCTTTCTGCATCATGGAAGGAAGGGTGGGCTGGTTCACAGGAACGATCATGGCGGCGTTGCCCGGCAACACGCCGGTGCCGGTCTTCCGCCAGGGGTACCGCCCGGTTATAAGCGCAAAACGGGAGGGGGTGCAGGTGGCGGAAGTGGCATGCCCGTTGGTGAAACGGATACCGCTTTGGGCCAGCCGGTCCAGGTTGGGCGTTTGTACTTTGGTGGCGCCATAGCAGCTCAGGTCGCCATACCCCGCATCGTCCGCATAAATAATGACCACATTGGGCTTTTGCTGGGCAAATATGCCCGGGGCCGCAAGGACGGCCATCAACATAAAGAGTAACTTTTTCATGGAATGAGCGTTAATTAAATACCGGGTTACAATCTTACTCATTAAATACATTTTTTTTCAAGTTAAATTGATTAAATTAACAGTAACACGTTTGCCCGTCCCTTAATGTATATGAATATTTTAAAATGTATTATTGAGGCCAATTGATTGTTCGGAGTTTAAATATTTTAATCCCAGCGTTGTATGACGACAAATATACCCACCATTCTATTGATCGATGATGATATTGATGACCAGGAGATGTTCCTGTCTGCATTGGAATTCATAGATGACTCAATCATATGCAATACAGCGCCGAACGGCTACGAGGCCATTATGCAGCTGAACAGTGCAGATACGCTGCCCGATCTGATCTTTCTCGATCTCAATATGCCGGTGATGAACGGCGTGCAGTTCCTGCGGGAAGTGAAAGCGGCGCACAAGGCCAAGGACGTGCCTGTGATCATTTATTCCACTGCGTCGGACATACAGACCATCAACGAAGCAAAGCAACTGGGCGCTTTCCAGTTCATTACCAAACCAGAGAAATTCTCCGAATTGGTAGGTCTGCTGCATGGGCTGCTTTATCCCGCTACCCGTTAAAATATCGATTCATTCATACAATGCATCCGGCCATTCCACCGGGCGCCCCGTGCGTTTCAGGATGGGCATGTTCACGTTCCTTTCCCGCAGGTAGCGCGTGAGCTCTTTCGCAAGTTGTTTTGTTATTTCCGGTTGCTGCGAAGCCATATCCTTTTCTTCCCCGATATCATTTTCCAGGTCGTATAAATGCAGCTGTTCCCTGCGTTGATCGTAGATCAGCTTCCAGCGGCCTTTCCGCGCGGCGGAATAAAAATGCAGCCCGGGGCCTTCGCCCTCCTTCCAGCGGTGAGGGTAATGCCACACCAGCAGGCGGTCTTCCGTTTTCAGCGTATTGTTTTTGAGGATGGGAAGAAAACTTTTTCCATCCACCTGCTGTACCATTTCCGCATTGCGAATGCCTGCAACATCGAGTATGCCGGGAAAAAAATCTTCGATGATCACCGGCTGCGCCGCCACTGTTCCGGGTTTTACCACACCGGGCCAGCTCACGATCATCGGTTCGCGGATACCACCTTCGTTCACGGAGCCCTTGCCTGCTTTCAGCGGCAGGTTCTGCGTATTCGCCGGCGGCGTGCGCGGGGGCGCCTGGCTCAGGCCCCCATTGTCGGACATAAAGATGATCACCGTGTTCTCCGCCATGCCTTCGCGTTGCAGGTAATCCATCAGGTCGCCAAGGCTTTTATCCATGCCTTCTATAAGGCTTGCATACTTTGCTTCCTCTGCACTGAGCCCCTGATCCATGTAATGCTGGTGGAACCTTTTATCCGCCTGCAGCGGCACATGTACGGCGTAGTGCGCCATGTAAAGGAAGAACGGCTTCCCCGATGCACGGTTGCCCTCAACTGCCGCGATCGCCTTGCGGGTAAGGGCTTCCGTCAGGAACACATCCGTATTGTAAAACTCTTCCAGCCCCGGTACGCCGTGCGTTTTACTGGCGGCGCCGTATTGTTTCTCAGGCAGATAGCTGGCCGGGTGGCCGGCCGCATGGCCCGCAATGTTCACCGCATAACCCATGGCCAGCGGGTCCGCACCGGGCGTACCGCTGGACGCATAATGCGCCTTGCCGCAGTGAATGGTATGGTAACCGGCCTGCGCCAGCAGCTTCGGTAACGGCGTGGCATATACGGTGTTGGGAATGCCGGGCACAGGGCTCATCCCGTTCAGGTTCCAGTCCGGCGGCATGAGCGTGGAATCGGGCCAGTCCGACCGTTGATCGCGTTCGTATTTGGTCCAGTTGCTCACCTGGTGGCGGGCAACGTTCATGCCCGTCATCAGGCTCACGCGCGTGGGTGTGCATACCGGCGTGGCGTAGGCGTTGGTGAATTTCATGCCTTGCCTCGCCAGCCTTTGCATATGAGGGGTACGGTACCGTTTGTTGAGCGGGGTAACCTGCGTCCAGAAGGGTTCGCCGGTATCCTGCCAGCCCATGTCATCCACCAGGAAAACGATGATATTGGGGCGCGGCTGTGCGTTTGCCTGCAGGGCGGCGCATAATGCCAGGCAGCAAAAAATGCGTTTTATGCTTATCATATTCCCCAAGTTAAAAAGTTATTTGTTCGTAAGCAATCGCTATTACATTACGCATTTATCGAATTCGAAATACTCAGGCCCGTTGCTTACATTTACAATATACCATCCCAACCTAACATTTGCAGGCGAGAGCAACCGGTACATGAGCGTTTACGTATAACTGGTCAGATCAATCACATCTGCATGAAGCACATCCTGATGCTCATTTTTCTGGGATCCTTCTTACCCCTCAAGGCCGATCACATCACCGGCGGGGAGATGTATTACATACTTACCAATTCTTCCGGCAGCTCCAATACCTACCATGTTACGCTGAAACAATTCAGAAGCTGTTTTACACCGAACAGGAATTTCTACAACCCCATCTATATCGGCATATTTAACCGTGTTACCGGGGAGCGCATCCGCGACGAGCGGGTACCGCTTTCGCGGGAAGAAGAGCTGAGCGCCACCAGCACCGATCCCTGCATCACACGGCCGCCGCTCATCTGCTTTTATGTAGGGTACTGGGAATTTGATATCACCCTGCCGTTGTCCGCCGACGGTTACCTGCTTACTTCCCAGGTAACGAACAGGGTGGACGGGATCAATAACCTGGAGCCGGGCTATGGCCGCATCGGCGCTACCTACACTGCCGAGATCCCCGGCACAAGGCCACTCAGCGGCGCAGCCAACAACAGCAGCGCACAATTCACCGGCAGTGACCTGGTGACCATCTGCGCGGAAAATTCTTTCAATTACAGCTTTGCCGCACAGGACCCTGACGGCGACGAGCTGCGGTATTATTTCTGCGAAGCCTACCAGACCGTCGGTTATGCCGGCGGCGGTGGCGGAGGAGGCGGTGGTGGAGGCGGCGGCGGGCAAACCAGCCAGCCGGTTGCAGAGCCGCCTTACTATTCAGTGCCTTACGGTTCCGGCTTCAGCGGCGGCAGCCCGCTCGGCGGCCGCGTAACGATCAACCCGGCAACGGGCATGATCTCCGGTATTGCGCCGGGCGTAGGCATTTACGTGGTCACCGTATGCGTGCAGGAGATCAGGAACGGCGTGGCAATCGCCGTGCAGCGGAAAGACCTTCAGCTGAACATCACCGGCTGCACCATAGCCGCAGCGTCGCTGCTGCCGGAGTATATGCTTTGCGGCAATACCCAGCGGCTCACCGTTGCCAACCAAAGCAACAGCCCGCTGATATCCTCCTGGCACTGGGAGTTTACGAACAGCGCGGGTAATGTAGTATATAATTCCAATACGCAAACGGCGGATTATAACTTCACCGCGCCAGGCACTTACACTGTTAAGCTCACTACCAACCGCGGCATGCAATGCCCCGATTCCACCGAAGCAAAAGCTTTCGTATACCCAGGCTTCGAACCGCGCTTTTCATCAGCGGGCGCCTGCATCAGCAAACCCGTTCTGTTCCGCGACGAAACTGCCACCCTTTTCGGAACGGTCAGTTTCTGGGACTGGGACTTTGGCGACATCGGCACGCAAACAGATTTCTCCGCACTGCAACATCCTTCCTGGACCTACGCTTCACAGGGCATCAAGGACGTGCGGCTCATCGTGCATAACTCCGTTGGGTGCAAGGACACCTTGTTCCGGCAGGTGACGATACTGGATAAACCGCCTATCGGCCTGGCCTTTCGTGATACGCTCATTTGCCCGCCCGATCCTTTGCAGCTGCAGGCAAACGGGCTGGGAGTTTTCACCTGGAGCCCCGACGTCAACATGACCGGCGCCAACACACCCAACCCAAGGGTGAATGTGACCACCGATACCAAATATTATGTGGACCTGGACTACGACGGTTGCCTGAACCGCGATTCCGTAATGATACGCGCCGTGAACCACGTCAGCCTCACCCTGCCGGCCGACACCGTGATCTGCCTCGGAGACGCCATCACGCTGCGCCCCGCGTCAGACGGACTGCGTTATAACTGGGCGCCCGCCGCCAGCCTGAACGACGCCGGCATAAAAAATCCGCTTGCCACGCCAACCGTCAACACGCATTACACCGTTACCGCCAGCATCAGCAACTGCACCGCCACTGCAGACATCAATGTGAGCACCGTGCCCTACCCCCGCGCCAATGCCGGGCCAGACACTACTATCTGCTTCGATACCTT
>CBFHAF010000021.1:0-16391 GCA_965653435.1 uncultured Chitinophaga sp. | reverse complement strand
AAGTGGAAATATAATAAATTTTAAATTTGTTTATGCCTATTATCAAAATACCTACGGTTTTTAACATAGACCTTGAGTTTGAGGCGGCGGACCTGGGGCGGAGAGGGGTGGCCTACCTGATAGACCTCCTGATAAGGGGCGCATACCTGTGGCTGATGAGCTTTTTCCTCAGCAGGGCGGGGCTGAACAGCGATATGGCGGGCATCCTGCTGATCGGGCTGCCGGTTTCGTTCTATTACCTCATTTCCGAGCTGCTCATGAAAGGGCAGAGCCTGGGCAAAAGGGTGATGGACATCAAGGTGGTGAGCCTGATGGGCAATGTGCCCAGCCTGAGCCAGATACTGCTGCGCTGGATGTTCCGGCTCGTGGAATCACCGATATTCACCCTCATTTTTATTTTTTCGCTGATGGAAGACCAGGATGCCTGGGCGGCCCTGCTGTCCCTGGTCTTTGGCGTGCTGCCGCTGATCGTGGTGCTGAGGAGCCCGTACAACCAACGCCTGGGCGACCTCGCCGCCGGTACCATCCTTGTGCGCACCAGGGAGCGGCATACCATCGAGGATACGATCTTCCGGGAGATACACCAGGCGGACTATACACCGCAATTCTCCCAGATCCTGCGGCTCAGCGACCGGGACCTGAGCAAGATCAAATCCGTGCTGGACAGTGTTTCCCGCAGCGGCGACACTGCCATGGCCGAGCGCATTGCCCTGAGGATCAAGGAAGTCTTGCATATCGAGACCGATATGGACGCCGTTCAGTTCCTGGAAACCCTGCTGAACGATTACAATTATCTCGTTACAAGAAGATAATTTTTGTTGCCCGACCCAACCTTTCCTTCCGAAAAGGGCGTCTTGTAAGATAGTCCAGTTGGAACCACAACATCCATATACACCCGGCGCGGCCGCTGAGCCGGACCATCTTGCGTTGCTGCTGGAGGGTTGCCGGAGGCATGACCGTTTGAGCCAGGAGAAGCTGTATATGCATTTCTTCGATAAAATGCTGGCCCTGGTGAAGCGTACCTTTCCCGACCAGGATGCGGCCATCAGCATATTGAACAACGGTTTCCTGCGGGCATTTACGAAGATCGGGCAATACAGCGGGAGCGGGAGTTTCGAGGGCTGGCTGCGCAGGATCATCCACCATGCGGCGGCCGATTATTTCAGGGAGCACCGGCTGCAGCTGGAAACCGCAGCGCTGCCGCCGCATTTGCCGCTGGCAGACGGGCACAACGAGGCGGCTTACAAAGAGCTGCTGCAACTATTACACTATTTGCCGCCCGCCACACGGATGGTGGTCAATCTTTTTATCATCGAAGGTTATTCCCATAAGGAGATCGGCGCCATGCTGGGCATCAGCGCGGGTACTTCCAAGTGGCATGTATCTGAAGGAAAGCGGCTTTTAAAAGAATTACTCAACCAACAATATGAACGGACAAGAACAGGATATTGAGCGACTGCTGAAAGCTGCGGCCCAACAGGAGCCGGAGCCTTCCCCGCCTGCAATGAAGCAGCAGGCCTGGGAACAGCTGCGCCATATGCTGGACGGGCAGGGAGCTGCGCCACCGGCCGGCAAGGGCTGGTGGTTCCTGCTGGCCGGGGTGGTTGTATTGCTATCGGCCGGTATACTATTTCTATTCAATAACGGGAGCAGGCCGCACGCTGCAAATAATAAGGATGGCAACAAGGATGCGCCATCGGTAGTTATTGGCGGGTTCGGAGAAAATGAAAAAGGAAATAATAATCTGCGCGATGAAAAGAACCCGGGTAAACGCAGGAATGCCGAAGGAGTTGCCGGTGCTGTGCAAGACGTGAAACCGGGAACCGGTGCCGGCAATAAGACCGGAGATTCGGAGAATAAAGCAAAAGTTGGAACCGGTGAAAAGAATGCGAAGGCGTTTAAAGATGCAGGAGATACAGAAAGAAATGATAAAAAGAACGTCACTTCAGCGAAAGATACCAGAGGTGTAAATAGGAGCCAGAAGGCCCTGAAAGATGCCATGGATAAAGGAAAAAGCCCCAGTGCCAAAGATGTGGCCGGTAAAATAACTAAGGATGGTGAGAAAGACGAGAAGAAGAAAAAGACCGATAGAATCGACAGCGAAGAAAAGATAAAAAAGAACGAAAGCACGAAAAACACCGTCAAAGAAGGAGACGATAAAACTGAAGGCCCGGACGACGTGAATGCAGAAACAGGAAACACTGTAACAGCATTCCCCGATCTTCAACCCGTTTATCAAGGCGCAGCAAACAGAGAAAAACTTTTTGCCGTCAACCAACGGATTCCGTTCAAAGCGCATAACACCTTCATTGGAAAACCCGGCCCTTTCAACCTGAAACTCGCCATCATAGCGGCAGATCGCGGCACCTGGGGCGGAAATTTACAAGCTGAATACAGCTACCGGCTTTCGCCCGCACTCGTAATAAGACCTTCTGCGGGATTTACCTACATCACCGGCGCCGGCAATTCCTACGAACATTTTTACCAGGATGTAAAGCCGGATACCGGCACCCGGTTCAAAGTGGACACCGCCCGCACTTATTTCACCCTCAAAAGCATGCTGCATGCCAACCTCGGCATACAGCTGGTATACAATACGGGGAAGTGGTCTGTGTTCACCGGCATCACTTACCAGTACCAGCTGATGCAGCAGGGAAAGGACAGCTCGTTGCCGGGCAGCTACACCATCGCCCGCGATTCCCTGCCGCGTTACCCGGACCGTTTCGATGCCAATAAGCTCCCCGGCAGGAATTTCCTGCAATGGCAGGCAGGCGTGGATTACCGGCTAAGCCCCGCGTTGCGTGTCGGGTTGCAGTACAACCTCGGCTGGGGCGGCAGCGGCGGCAAAGGATTCGTGAACAGCATACCGGGTTTTCCTAACCGGCAAAGCCTGGAACTGCAGGTACGATATTATTTCAGAAGAAAAAACTGAACCGGCCCAACCTTTCCATTTCTTCCTCCCGTCTTTCATAGTATAAAACAAAACTTTCTATGAAAAGGATTTCATTATTGCCATTGCTTATGTTTGTAACAGCCTGTGCTCTTTTCAGCTGCAGCCAGGAATCCATGTTGTCCAAGGAAGACGCCAAATTCGACCTGGCAAAGCTGCAGGACAGCATCCCGGTTGACACTATCGACTCCACTGACACATTTCCCACTGACACCCTGCCGCACACAGACAGCACTTATTTCCGCATTGCAGGGCTGAATATCAAACCCTCTTCCGTGAACGACACCGCCGTGCTGCTGGAGATCGAAAGCACCAATACTTTCCCAGGTGAAAATGTATTGCTGGAAACTTACAGCAACAACGTGGATTCAGGATGGAACATCATTGTAAAAAGGGCGTACCCTGTTTATCCCTTTAATCCCGGCCCTTCCGTGGCAAAACGAAAAATATGGCACCAGCCGTTCACCAACGGCACAAGGCCTTTCAGCATCACACTTATGGGAACCACATACCATGGCCAGTTCACCGCCACCGGCAGCAGTTATACCATCAGCTGGGCTCATGACGCGAAGATCAACTTCAGCCCGAAGTCGTTTCCCCGCTGATAGCTTTATAACTGGTGACATAGGACAAGGGCTGATGTATTCCTGCATCAGCTCTTTTTTATGCCTCAAAAAATTCTCCTTTGATGTAAGTGCCGGAGGGCTGGAACCGCCCGTCGAAAATGGTGAGATAAGCCGGCTGGCCCGGTGTGACCAGGCCTCTTTCCGGGTGCCCGATAACCCTCGCCGGGTAAGTGGACGCCATGCGCAGTGCTTCCTCAAGGCTGATGCCGGCATGTTTTACGCAATTTTCCACGCCCTGCAGCAGCCTGATGGCGGAGCCGGACAAAGTACCGTCCTGGAGGGTGTAACGGTCGCCCTTGAACACGTGGGCATAAGGCCCCGCGCTGGGCACTACCGCATCTGTGATGAGGAACAGCCGTTCGCCCATTACTTTTTTCGAGATGGATAAGGCTTCATAGTCCACGTGAATACCGTCAGGTATGATGCTGGCAAAGACCTGGCTTTGGTATACCGCGCCGGGCAGGCCGGTATCGCGGTGGTGGAAGGGACTCATGGCGTTGAACAGGTGGGTGGCGGTTTGTATCCCTCTTTTAAAACCTCCGGCTGCCTCTGCAAACGTAGCGTTGCTGTGCCCGGCCGAAAGTATTACACCGTTGGCAAGCAGGAACGCTATCACCTCGGGGCTGCACATCTCCGGGGCGATGGTCATCATTTTAATGGCACCCTGCGCCCTGTCCAGCAAAGCTTTCACTTCTTCCAGCTCCGGCTTTCTGATGCAGGAGAGAATGTGCGCGCCGCGTTTCACCGGGTTGATGTAAGGGCCTTCCAGGTGCAGGCCCAGTACGGCGGGATGCGGGTTGTCCCTCACCGTATCTATCGCTTTTTCAAAAACGCTCATCTCATTGGTGGCCAGCGTGGGCAAAAAGCCCGAGGTACCGGTTTTCACCAGCGCGTCCGCGATGTTCTTCAATGCAGCGGAGGAGGGATCGTCTGCAAACAGCTGACCGCCTCCTCCGTAAATCTGCAAATCCAGCAGGCCTGGTGCAATGTACCTGCCGTTCTGTTGAATGATATGGAAATCCGATGGTATGTTCTCTTCTTCTGTCCAGCCCTTCACGATGCCGTTGTCCAGTAATAACGCTTTTCCTTTGAGCTCTTCCTTTCCTGTAAATATAACCGCCTGGGTGAGGGCTGTAAGCATGATATAAAAAATTTAAATGGAGCCTTACCAGCCTTTGTTCTGCGACAAGGTTACCTTTTTGTCTGAGAACAGTTTGATCTGGTCTTGTGGTATCGGTTCCAAATATACTTTATCGTTGTCATAAATACGGTCTGCCAGCGAAGAAACCGAGGGAATGATGTATCCCTCCTCGGGGCCCTCCAGCGTAACGTTGTTCAGCCATGAGCCCCCGGGCGGGTTGGGTTTCAGCCATTCAGACCGTTTGATCCAGGCGCCGCGGTTGAGGTCCGTATGCACCCGGGTGTCCATGTAATCCAGCTTGCGCCAGCGGCGCAGGTCGTCGAAGCGGGTGCCTTCCATGCAGAACTCCACGCGGCGTTCGCGGCGGATCTCCCAGATCATGTAGGTCACTTTCGCATCTGCGTCTTTTTTCGGGTCGTGGTACACCACGCCGTTCACCGCGGGCTCGCCGCCCAGTACCTGCAGTGGGGGCAGCGGGGTGGTATTGCCCACGGTGCGGGCGCGGAGCTTGTTGATGGACTTGTCCAGGTCTTCCTGCGTAAGCCCGCCCAATTCTGCCGCGGCTTCCGCGTAGTTGAGCATTACTTCGCCGAGGCGGATCACCGGGGCATGTGAAACGTTCAGGCTCGATTCGCCGGTGGGCGCTTCGCGCAGCGCGTCGTTGAGGAACTTCCAGGTGCAGTAGCCGGTAGTGCTGATGCCCAGGTTGTTCGTACGGGTGCGTGAACCGTTGGGGCGCAGCTCGGGGTTGAAGGTGTGCAGCATACGGCTGTCGCGGTTGGCCTGCACGTCCCCGATGGTTCTGTCTCCCTGGTACAATGGGGAAAGGCCGATGGGCAAACCGTCCGTGCAGAGGTACGTTTCCATCAGGTTTTTGTTGGGCCCGGTTTGCGGTTCTTTATTGTTGTAACTCATCAGCGAATGCGTGATCATTCCCGGCGCATAGCGGCGGTAGAGAATGATCTCTTTATTGGGCGCAAGGTCCAGCGAGTTGAAGGATTCGCGGTAGCTGTGCGAGAACGAGTAGCCGCCCTTGGTGATCAATTCGTTCGCCGCCCATTTGGCGGCTTCGAGGTATTCGCGGCTTTTGGCATCGCTCAGCTGGTGGTATTTCTGCCAGGTGCCTTCAAACAGCATAATGCGGCTCATGAAAGCAAGCGCCACCCATTTGGTGACATTCAGCCCTTTTTCGCCGTCTGTTTCGCGTATGTTGTCCGCCGCAAATCTCAGGTCCAGCAGCATGCTGTCCATCACGAGCGTACGGCTGTCGCGAGGCTTGTATAGTTGTTGCTCATCGGCCACTTCCAGCGCTTTGCCGTACCATTGCACGTCGCCGTAAGTTTTTACCAGTTTGAAATAGGCCATGGCCCTGAAAAAGCGGGCGACTCCCACCCAGTGGTTACGCGTGGCTTCGTCCAGCACGCCCATGCCGCGCACGCGCTCCAGCATAATGTTGGCTTTGCGCACGTTGGTGAAATTCCACGCTGTGTTGGTGGCGGAAGCAGGAACGGTTTTGGTGAAAGCCACCGGCGCGGTGGGCGCAAAGTCGTCGTTCAGCGACTGCCCGGAATAAAAGTATACTTCCAGGTCGAAAAGGCGGCCGTAGCCGGGGAAATAGGTCGGGTAAAAACCATACGCAAAGGTGCGTACGTTGTTCTCGTTGGTCCAGTAAGTGGCATCTTCCATCTGGTCCAGCGGGAGGCGGGTGAGGAAGTCTTTTTTACATCCTGCTCCCAGTGCCGCCAGCAATACCACCAATAATATTTTCGATTTCATAACCAGTCAGTTTTTCGCTTTAGAAAGTGATTTGAAGGCCGAAAGAGAATTCTTTGCGGTAAGGATATACCCTGCCGAAAGCGGAACGGTCCGTTTGTTCGGCAGTGTAATCGATCTCCGGGTCTATGGGCACGGACATATTATCCCAGGTGAGCAGGTTTTCGCCGCTCACATACAGCCTTGCCGTTTTAATATGCGCCTTGCGGCTGATATGGGCGGGAAGGGTGTAGCCCAGCGTCACGTTCTTCAGGCGCAGGTACGACATGTCCAGCAAATAGCGGCTCTGCCGGAAAAAATTCTTGTTGCTTTCAGCCCGGTCATGATTGGTAGGGCGGGGATAAAATGCATCGGTGCGCTGCGGCGTCCAGTAGTCCATCTGGTGGGCGTACCAGGCTTCCGCTTCGTTGAAACCGGGAATGAAGATCGGGCCGGAAGGCCATAATTCTCTTTTGCCCACGCCCTGGAAGAACACGCCGATGTCGATGCCTTTCCAGCCTGCGCCCAGCCTGATGCTGTATTGGTAACGGGGAGTTGAATTGCCGATCACGCGCAGGTCTCCCGGGTCGTCCGTGGTTTCGGAGCCCCAGGTTATTTTATTGTCGCCGTTGATGTCTGTGTATTTCACATCGCCGGGCGTATAGTAGAACCATGAGCTGCCCTGCGTGAGCGCGCTCTGGTCGGGGATGCCAGCTTTGGGCTCCCATTTGTCGCCCACTTTCGTGAAATCGTTTTCCTGGAAAAGCCTGTCTGTCACATATCCCCAGATCTCCCCTATCTTTTTGCCCTGGTAGTTGCGGTATACATTGGTAGTGGCGCTGGCAAAGCGGGTTATTTCCTCCTGGAAGTCGGACAGGGTGCCGAGCACATTTACCCGGATGCCGTTGTCGAAGGTATGGGTATAGTCTATCGCGAGTTCCCAGCCGCGGGTCTGCATTTCGCCGAAGTTCTCCTTGGGCGCGGAACCGCCGAAGGTCGCGGGCAGGCCCACGGTTTCGCCGATCATATCCTGCGTGATCCTGTTATACCAGTCGAAGGTAATACCCAGCCTGTTGTCGAGGAAACGTGCATCCAGCCCGAAGTCAAGGGTGGAGATGGTTTCCCAGGTGAGCGAGCGCGGCACGAGGTTGGGCGTGCTGAAGGTGGTCATGTTGTTGTTGCCGATGAGCCAGTTGGAATTGCTGGCCGACATAACAGACAGGAAGGTAACGTCGCCCACGTTCTGGTTGCCGATGGAACCATAGCTGCCGCGCAGTTTCAGGAAGGAAAGGAAGGGCTTGGCCAGCTCCATGAAGTTCTCTTCGGAAATAATATACCCGGCTGAAACGGAGGGGAAGAAGCCGAACTGGTCATGCTTCGGAAATTTGGATGAACCGTCGTAACGGCCGTTCACTTCCAGCAGGAATTTATTTTTATAATCGTAGTTGAGACGTGCGAAATAGCCGTTGGTAGCCCAATGCCCGCGTTTGCCGGAAACAAACTGGTCACCCGTGGCCAGGTTGATCTCGCCGAGGTTAGGATCGATCATGCCCCTTCTTTCGGATACCTGCGACCAGTTGCGGAAAAGGTCGACGTCCATGCCTATTATCCCTTTCAGGTGATGGTCCTCACCGAGTTTTTTGCTGTAGGTGGCGAATGCGCGGCCGGTGTTCATGTCATTCCAGTTGGAAGTATATTTCACGCGGTTCCACTCCGGCCCCTGGTAGTTGGGCACGTAGCTGAAGTTGCCGAACCAGAAGTTGATGGCGCCTGTTTCACCGCCCACGGAGTGAATGTGCTGGTTGGTGCTGGAGTAAGTGTAATCCACATCGATGGTCAGGTCTTTCAGCGGCCTGAGCGTAGCACCCACCTGCACGCGGGCGAAAGTGTTCTTGTCCTGGTCCATTTTTCCCTGCTGCGTTTCGGTTACGGCGCTGCGGAAAGGTTTGCCCTGGTAAGTACCGTAGGGGTAAACTTTTGGCCAGCGGTAGAGATAATACCAGGGCCCCAGCTGTGCGGCGGAGAACGAGAAAGGCGTTTCGAGCCTGGACTGGGAAAGCATCATTTTCCCTCTCACGTCCAGCCAGTCCTTCACGGTGGAGTTCACGCTAAGGGTGGCATTATAACGGTCGAAGCGGTCTGTTTTGAATTTGAGCATACCGGTCTGGTTGAGATAACCAAGGCCAAGGTGGTAGCTGGTCTTATCACCGCCGCCGGTTACGGAAAGGTCGTGTTTCTGCTGGAAGGCGAACTTCTTCATGTACCTTTCGTTGACATCCCAGGGGCGGTAGGGGTAGAAGTTGCCGTTCCTGATCTCGAAGTCGCGGCCGGGCACCATTTCGTCGCCAAGGTCCTGACCGGCGTATTTCTGTTCCCACTCTTTCATTTTCTGGATGCCGATATCGTCGAAATACATGCCGAGCACGCCGAAAGAGTTGATGGCGGGGTTGTTGGTGGAGCGGCGGCGGTTGAGGATCACGGCTTCCGCGCCTTCCACGGCGCCGGCTATTTCGGGTACGGCGGTGGGTTTGCTCCAGGAGAAATTGTTGGTGTAATTGATGGCGGCGGGCGCTCCTTTCGCGCCAGACTTGGTCGTGATTAGTATCACGCCCCATGCGCCGCGGGTGCCGTAAATGGAGGCGGAAGCGGCGTCTTTTAATACCGATATGGATTCAATGTCTTGCGGGTTGATCATTTGCAGGCTGGGGATCTCCACGTTATCCACCAGGATGAGGGGCTGTGCGCCGGCGGCGCCTGTGTTCAGCGACCCGGTCATGCCGCGCAGCCTGATATTGGGATTGCGCCCGAGGTCGCCGCTGGATGTGGTGATGGTGAGGCCCGGCACTGCGCCCTGGAGGCCGCGGCCTACGTCGGTGATGGGGCGCGATTCCAGCGTCCGTTTTACGTCTACGGAAGAAACGGCGCCTGTGAGATTAGCCTTGCGCTGCCTGCCGTAACCCACCACCACGATGTCTTCCAGCTTCCGGCTGTCCGCCTTCAATACGACGCTGATATTGGTAGCATTCCTCACCACATATTCCTGCGGGATAGCGCCTACGGAGGTGAACACGAGCACTTGCCCGCGGCCGGCTGAAAGCGTGAATGCTCCCAGGCCGTCCGTAAACACGCCCCTGGTGGTGCCGTTCACGCGGACCGAAACGCCGGGCATGGGGTTGCCGGTTTCATCCGTCACTTTACCTTTCACTTCAATGGTTGTATCCGCGGGTTGAAAAGTTGCGGCAACAACGGGCCCGTCCTGCTTCGGCACGATCATAATGGTTTTATCCGTGAGCTGGTAACCCAGGCCGGTTTGCTGCAGAAGGGCCGCCAGCGTGGCGCTCACGCTGCGGGTAGCCATATGGAGCTTCACGCGGCTGTAACGCTCCACTTTTTCGGAAGCGTAGGCAATGTGAAACCCGGACAGCTTTTCGACCAGCGACAACGCTTTTTCGAGCGTTACGTTAGACGCTTCCATGGTGATCTTCTTATCATCCAACGCCTGGCCTTTGATGGGCATGGCCCACAGGAGGTGAATGCTAACCAGCATGCAAATGATGGTGGTAAGGCTCATTCTCATAATGAAACGCATTTGCGTGGAATAAACTGCCGATGTAAGAGCCGGCAATAGCCTGTCTTTAGCAAAAACCGCTGATTTTTGCATAAATTGCAATAGTTTAAAATGATGAAGAATCAGCTCCAGGGCTGTTTACGTTTTAAGCTAAGCCCCTCCCGACCTACCACAGTACGGAGGGGTTTTTTCATACCCATATTATCAGGAAGGCGGAATCATTTTCCGGATCATGGCATAAGATTTTGGCAACTGAACATTGTTAGCGTGTGTGTATCGTGTTACTCTTTGCAACCGTCCCCATTGATCGTCACTTCGTTGTTCTGCATAGTGTAAGTGGCATTCCCTACGGTGCATAAGATATACAATACTTTATCGAGCGTTTCGGTGCCTTCGAACGTAGCGTGGATGCGGCATTGCCGGAGCGCTTCGTTCCCAAAGCCGATCTTTACCTGGTATTGTTCGCTGATCTGCCGGGCAATTTCTTCAAAGGGCACGGAGTTGAAGTCCATTCCTTTTTTGACCCAGGCTACGGTTTCCGCGGCTTTCACGGGTTTGGTGGCGGCGGTTTCGTTTTCGTAAACGATCTGCTGGTCGGGCGTCAGGATGCCGAGGAGCTTATTGCTGCCGCCTTCTTCTATCTTCACTTTTCCTTTGGTAACGGTTACGGTCACTGAAGGCTGGCCGGGATATGCTTTGATGTTGAAGGAAGTGCCCAGCACGGTGGTGATCAGCTTGCCTGAGCGGATGCGGAAAGGCTTGCCGGGCTGTTCTTTGATGTCGAAATACCCTTCGCCGGTGAGCGTCACTTCGCGGGCATTACCTTTAAAAACATCGGGATATATGAGGGTGCTGCCCTCACGCAATACCACGGTACTGCTATCGGGCAGCAGGATGAAACGTTTGCTGTCCGGCTTCGCCGGCACTACCGCCAACACGGGGCCCGGGGCCGGTTCTTTCACGGAAGGGCGGCTGATCCAGAGAAGGGCGCCGATGCCGATGATAGGCAAGGCCACTGCGGCGGCTTTCCACCAGGTATTGCCTGCGCCAGTGCGGAACAGCGCTTCCTTGCTGCGGCGCATTTCACGGAAATCCTGCAACAGCTCCTGCGCCAACTCTTCGTCGGGTTTCCATTGCACAGGCCCGGCATCGGGGTGGCGCCAGGTCTCATACCATTCTTCCAAAGCCTGAAGCTCCTCCGGGGTGCAGGTCCCGGCTTTATACTTTTCCAGCAGTGCTTTTAAATCGATCAGGCCCATAGGCTGTAATTATACGAATGTTACCCAATAGGACAAACAATCATACACAAACCGTTACCACTGTTAAAAAAATATTTCTTTTTATTTTGGTTTGGAAAATAGCCCTTATTTTTTCTTACATTTAACTTACGCTAACAACCAGAGTCTATCCCACACTATACACACCATACGGATGTAGATTTGCTCACATGCTGGAAAAAGGGCGACCAGGCTGCGTTCGACGCCTTGTACGAACGATATGCCGTGATGTTGCTCAGGAAAGCATATGAAAAAACAGGCGATAAGGAAATTGCCCGCGAATTTGTACAGGAAGTGTTCCTGGAGCTGCTGGAACGGAAAGACCGCCTCGATATCCACACCTCATTCAAAGCTTATATTTTCACCGCGCTCCGCAACCGCGTGCTCAACTACCTGCACCGCCAGCACATCCATCACAAATACGAAGTGTTCCAGGAATCGCGGCCGCCCGTTGCGCTCAACGATGTAGAAACTTACCTCTCCCATAAAGAGCTTTCTCTCCAGATGACGGACGCCATCCGGCAGCTGCCTGACAAATGCAGGCAGGTGTTCCTGCTGAGCCGTTCCGAAGAATTGAGCAATAAGGAGATCGCCGAACGCTCCGGCATTTCCGTTAACACCGTGGAGCAGCATATGCGCAAAGCCCTGCGCCTGCTGCGTAACGGGCTGCAACGCACCACCGTGCTCATCGGCTTCCTGGCCGGCTGGCTGTAGGCCCAGTTTTATTCATTCCTTCATTTTCTTTCAAAGCAAGCAGGTATATCAATGATGCAGTGCCGTCCATGGTCGGTTCGTTCGTGCTGTAATCCCCATAGTCGTCGTGGTACACCACGAGGCTGCTTTGGAAAGGTGCATACTCATCCGGCCCGACAAGGCGGATGCCGATAAGGCTGTTGTAGATGCTGCCGTACACCGGACCATCCACCAGCCCGCCGTCTATCGGGTAATTTTTCAGGTGGGTGAAAGCGGAATGCGGGTCGGCCGGCGTATCGCCATGCTGCGGTAATCCATACACCATGGCCGTTCCCCAGGGATTGCAGCCGAAAAGCCAATCCACGTTCGCCTGTGCAAGCGCGGCGTAATCGTTCTTCCCGCTCAGCGACTGGTACCAGTAACATTGTACCGCGAAAGCTGCAGTGAGGTTGTTGCTGCACCAGATAAAAGGAACGCCGCGGTAGAACGCATTCCCTTTCGCCTTCTGCCATACCTTCTCGATGCCGGACTCATAATAACCCTGCAATTGTTTGCCCGCAGCGTTTCCCGCCTGGCGGGCCATTTCGTAATGACCGATATTGATGAAAGGATACCATTGGTAATGGCTGGCCGTATCCGCTCCCAGCCACGGCGTAACGGTTTCGCCAGCGGCGTACTGCATGCCTTCCGCGAGGTAACGTTTGTTTTTGGTAATGGAAAAGAGTTGCGCGGCGGCCAGTTCCATATCGTCCGTCCAGTTGTCTTCCGCGTAGATGTAGGGAGAAAGCACCGAGGCGGTTTGCTGCACGCCGGGTTGCTGCACGCCCAACGCATATGCAGTGCCTGCTTTTGTTTTCAGTTTATCAGCATAAGCGGGATCTTCTTTTTGCAGCACGGAATATCCTAATGCAAATGCGCTGGAGAATTTGCCGGCGGTGGAAGCCACGCCGGTGCTTTTGTTCATCTTTTTGTATTTCACGCCCTGCACCTGCGGCTTGCCGGAGCAGAAATATACCGGCCTTTCAAAGCCGCGCCCGTAAAAGGAATCCAGCGAGGGAATGCGCATGCCGCGATGGTCGCGGTCGTCCGCTATCTGGTTGAAAAGCCAGTCGCTCCGCGGATGCATGCGCAGCAGCCAGTCCAGCCCCCATCGTGCTTCGTCCAGAACGTCGGCCCTGCGGTTGCTTCCGGGAAGGCCGTTGGCATCGTGCCGGTCTGTGAACACCTGCGGAAAATCGCGGTAAGCGGCGAGAAGATGATAAACCGTATTGGCGGAAGTGGTGGAGTATTGCAGGTAGTCGCTGGCATCGTGCCAGCCGCCGATGGCGTCTATCCTTGTACTGTCGGGCATTGGCCCGTAAAGCGTGTAGCCGTCGAAAGTATGGCAGGAATCGTTGAGGAAAGGATTAAAGCCGCAGCGCTGCTGCCGGAGATAACGCAGGCAAAAATCCGCCGCGCCTTTGTATACATCGCTGCCGATGCGGAACACGGGAGACAGGGCGCCGCCTGCTTTCAGGTAATAAATGCCGGGTTTTGAAAATGCGGAAAAATCGAGACGGTACGATTGGGCAAAAGGGCCGTAGCTGCCGAAAGCCTTGCCGGCCGGGGCGGTGAATACTGCTTTGCCGCTGGCGGAATCTATGAGCTGGAACGTTTGCAGTGATGCGGGGGAAAGGCTTCCCCAAACCGCTGCTTTAACGCCGGAAGGCAGATATCCGAGTTGATTGATACGGATATACGCTTCCGGCGTTTCTTTTTTTGCAGCTATCAGTAAAGGTAAAAAGATCAAAAAGAGTATGCAACGTTTCATCGTGGTCCGGATATGTTCAAAAATAAGACAATCCGGGCTTTATGAACCGTTATGCAGCTTGCTGTTGCCGGCGCAGTATTTTGGATGCGGAAAGGTACTTCACATCAGGACTGTACATGAACAGGCAGGTGCCGTTCTGTATTTTGCTGATGATCTTTTTATGCAGCCCCACGGGAACCGCAGGGCAGCCAAGGCTTCTGCCGATATAACCCTGCCTGCGGCCGAGTGTTTCATTCACATAATCCGCCGCATGCATCACGATGCCTCTTTCCATGGCGTTGTTGTTGATACCTTCCTCTTCGCCTTCAAGCCTGAGCGAATAACCATGCTGTCCGCGGTAGGTGTTGCCGGTCACATAAAAACCGAGGCTGCTCTTGAAACTCTCGGGAGAGTTGGAAAAGTCTGTCGCCATGTTTTTACCTGAGTTCCTGCCGTGGCTCACCAGTGAGTTGAACAGCAGCTTGCCCGATGCCATATCTATCACGAACAGGCGCTTCTGCGTGGAAGGCAGGCTGAAATCCACGATAGACAATATATCATCATTGCGCAGCTTTCCTTCTTTCAGGAGACGGTCAAACCCTACAATGGCGTATTCATAAGCCTCGCGGGAAAGCCCAAGGGAATCCAGCGAAAGGTTCTCATACAAAGCAGCCGTAGCGGAAACAACAGGAGCAGCAGCTACCGGAGCGGTTACGCGGCTGTTTTTCTTGCCTATTGAGGATACTTTGAGACTAAACAGTGAAGTCAATACCAGGAAAGGGAGTATGTATCTTTTTTTGCTAATACGTAAATTCATCCACTTCATATCTTTCATTTAACAAAAAGGTGTTTAATTAATGGTTGTAACGAGGCACAAAGATACGAAAAATCTTGCATGGGTATTGTTGTTACAATCATTGAATTGTCTAATTCCCGTCAAAAATGTACAATTGATAATCAGTTCTTTGTAAACGTCAGGAATTCAGCACTGGCTGCATTGTCATCGGTCAGTTTGATCTCGCGGTCGGTAAGGGAAAGGACCATCCAATCGTCCGTAAGTTCACCTAAGGGTTTATTGGCATCTGTTTTTGGGCCAAAATCAATGGAAAAGCGGGTGCTGGTGCTGTTCAGCGACCAGCTACCGGACTTGTTCACGCCCTGCTTTACGGCTGAAGCACTGCCGTTGCCTGCAAACGTGAACACATAACCGGAAAAATCGCCGGTCTCATCGTCCCCGCGTTCCGAAAAGTGGCTCACTCGCCAGGTACCGTCAGTTACAGCGCCGGGATTGTTATCGCTGCCGGAAGAACAGGCGGAGAACAGCGCCGCGCAGAACAGGCCGGAGAGAATAAGCTGCTTCATAATGTGGTGGTTAGTTACCAGTTATACGCAAAATATCCGGCGGCGGTTGCCATGTTATGCAAACGAAAAGTCCCGCACTGGCGGGACTTTTCTATAGTTTTCGTGATGCATTTCAATTCCCGGAAACCTCCAGCTTCAGGTTCGGCATCCCCATCTCGTCGTGCGGTGTGAGCGGGTGGGCCAGCTTCCAGCTTACCGGGTAGTATTTTCCTTTTTCCATCTGCACCGCGGGCAACGTTTTCCGGTAATATACCTGCGGTATTGCATAGTCTATATTAAACGGAAGAGAGCGTTTGAAATGATTGAAAAGCTTTACCACCAGCTGGTTCTTTCCCTCGGAAAGCGGCAGCAGCACATAGTGAACGATGCTGTCCCTTTTGTAAGGATTATTCTGGATGAATAAGTTCTTCCCGTTCAGGAACACCATCACCGCATCGCCGCCGGTTACTTTTACAAGCAGCTGTTGCCGGCGCGGAGACTCGATCTCCTGCAAAACATAATACCCCGTCATCAAACCGGCGGGCAACGTATAGCTTGTCCCGTTCTTATATTCTGCATGTTTCTCCCAGGGTTTCCCTTTGTTGCCGGGCCAGGGTTTGCTGACATCCAGGGCATGCAGATCGCCATGGGTGCCGCCTACGCCGGAAAACATGGGGCCTTGCAGGTACAGCCCGCTGAATTTTATATTGTTCAGATCGTTATCCAGCTTTATTTCCTCGTCGTTGTCCAGCTCTATTTCGCTGGTGTTTGCGCCCAGGCGCAGGCTTATCTTCTTCCCTTTTTCTTCGGCCGCGTAGGTAAGCACAGGCTTGTAAGTCCCGCTGCGGGCGGGCGCCAGCGTCCAGGCGTTTTGAATGGTGCTGGTGAAGCTGGTGTTATAATCTACTGTGGCGTTGCTGAAATATTTAAAGGCGTTGTCGTTGTCCAGCACCAGCGGCTTGTCCAGCGGCTGGATATTCACCGGCGGCACGGTGTACCCGCCGGGTATTTCCAGCACGATCACTTTGAACCACTGCTCCAGGTCAAGCCCGGCCGGCACCTGCACGGTTACGCCGGCTGCGGCGGTGCTGGTCTTTACCGGCGTTTTATCTTCCAGCAGGTATGCTTTTGCGATCTTTCCCTTCAGGCCTGGCAACAGGATGGTGTTGTTTTCCGGCCGGGCCATCAGGTGCAGGTAGAGCTTGTTCTCGCGGCTGGTAATGCTTCCCCAGCTGAACGGTACGTGGAAGGGAT
>CBFHAF010000020.1:0-16571 GCA_965653435.1 uncultured Chitinophaga sp. | reverse complement strand
CATGCCGATCGATATCATTACGCGGGAGAATTATAGATTTTATAATTACTAAAACAGTAATAATGACTGGAGCAGGGCTGCGGTTTGAAAAAAACGGATAATCGGATAAAATACAAAGCGGGAAACCCCGCTCTTCTCAGCTGATAAACCGGTAACGTTACCGGGTGTGTGGAAGGTCAACTTTATTCAAGCTGTTCAATTATGGCAGGTAGAGACATCGGGCGCCGCAATTTCATCAGTACGCTGGCGGCAGCATCCGTAGCAGGCGCGATAGCGCCGGCGTTACAGGCATTTTCAGCGGTCCCGTCGAAAAGAACAGGGCTGCTGGCCGCATTGGGAGGGGAGCCTGTAAGGCCCGCCTTTAAACAATGGCCGAAGTGGCCGCATGTGGACGAACGCATGATCGAGGAAGTGGTAAAGACCACCAAAAGCGGTATCTGGAGCAGGATACAGTCGCCCGTGAACGGCGCCGTGGCCACTTTCGAAAAGCAGTTTGCCGGGATGATCGGTTCAAAGTACTGCATCGGCACCGGTTCGGGCACGCAGGCGCTGGCCATTTGCGTGGAAGCTATGGGTGTCGGCCCGGGCGATGAAGTGATCACTTCACCGTACACAGACTTCGGCACCGTGTCCGCCATTCTCACCAGCCGTGCATTGCCCGTGCTGGCGGATCTGGATCCGGATTCCTACCAGCTGGACCCTGCTGATGTGGAACGCAAGATCACGCCGCGCACAAAGGCCATCATGCCGGTGCATATCATGGGGCTGCCCGCGGATATGGACAGGATCATGGCGATAGCGGCGAAACATAAGCTGAAAGTGATAGAGGATGCCTGCCAGGGCGCGCTGGCTAAGCACCGCGGCAGATCGTTGGGCACCATCGGCGACCTGGGATGCTTCAGCTTCCAGGCCAGCAAGTCCATCGCCTGCGGCGAGGGAGGCGCGGTGGTAGGTAACGACGAAGCGCTGATGGACCAGTGTTTCACCGTCCATAACCATGGTACCAACCGCAAAGGCAAACATGTTACCATCGGGCCGAAGAACAGGATGAATGAATTTGAGGCCAGCATCCTGAACGGGCAGCTGCCCACGGCCACGGAACGCTTTTTGCTCAGGAATAAAAACGCGGCTTATCTCAGCTCGAAGCTCAAAGGCTTTGCCGGCCTCGTTCCGCAGAAACAATACGAAGGCACGGAAAGCGGTGGTTATTACAACTACGCCATGTCTTACAAAAAAGAACATTTCAACAACGCCAGCCGCCAGCAATTCCTGAAAGCCCTTGCAGCCGAAGGGATTGCGCTGAGCCCTTACATTCCCAACGGCCTGCACCGCGAAGCCTGGATAGATCATATTCTTGAACTGGAAGAATATAAGGATATCTTCCCCGCGGCAAGGCTGAAAGCCTACCGGGAAGCAGCCTCCCATATGCCCGGCTGCGACCGGGCATGCGCCGAAATGATCGTATTGCCCGGCTCAGGCCCGTTGATAGCAGGCACGGCGGATATGGACGATATCATCAACGCCGTTATGAAAGTTTACGAGAACAGGGACAAGCTTACATCTTTATGAAACGTATCATCAGCATAGTTTTTATTCTTACCGTGTCGTGCCTGCGGTCCGCGGCAAATGATACCCTGCGGATCAGCAGCTTCGATGTGGATGCCACGCCGCCGCCGGGTACCTGGCTGGTGTACGACAAGATGATCAACAACTGGGACCAGAGCCTGCGGGCAAAAGGGATCGTGCTCACCGGCGCGGGAAAACCCATCGTGCTTTGCGTGATAGACTGGATCGGCATTGCGAACGAAGGTTATGACGAGTTCTGCAAAGCGCTGGCCGAAGCCGCGGGTACTACGCCTGACAGGGTGGCCCTTCATGCGCTGCACCAGCACGACGCGCCTGTATGCGATTTCGGCGCCGAGGCATGGCTGAAGAAAGAAGGCATGGACCCGCTCGGGTTTGAAGGTACTTTTTCCCGCGAGGTGATCCGACGCCTGCGTGAATCAGTGGCCGCTTCGCTGAAACAACTGAAACCGGTAACGCACATTGGCCTCGGGCAGGCCGAAGTATATAAAGTGGCTTCCAACAGGCGGATCGTGGCGCAGGGAAAAGTGACCGCTTCCCGTACCTCCGCCACCAGAGACCCAGCTGTCAGGAACCAGCCTGAAGGATTGATAGATCCTATGGTGCAGCTGATCAGTTTCTGGAACAACGGCAAGCCGCTGGCGGTGCTGAGCTATTACGCCACGCATCCGCAAAGTTATTACCGCACAGGCGTTGCCAATCCGGATATCCCGGGCGTGGCGCGCTTTTTCAGGCAGCTGGCCGTGCCCGATGCGCTGCACCTGCATTTCAACGGAGCGGGCGGGAATATTACCGCGGGCAAATACAACGACGGCTCGCACGAGAACCGGCTGGTGCTGGCGGAACGCCTGGCAGACGGCATGCAGCGTGCCTGGAAACAAACCGTGAAAGAAAAGATAAGTGCGTCGGACATAACGTGGAAAACCGTTCCGGTGGCCCTTCCGCCTAAGAAAAGCCTGGATTCGCTCGGTAAATTGCTGCATAGGGAAACATCCACTTTCGTTGCCAACAATGCGTCGAAAGTGGTGTGGGCTGAAAGGGTGAAGAAAGGGAAAACGATCAGCATCAGCAGCCTGGGTATTGGCAGGGCGCGCATGGTGCACCTTCCCGGCGAATGTTTTATTGAATACCAGCTGGCCGCCAAAGCCACGCGGCCGGACCTGTTCGTGGCCGTAGCCGCTTACGGTGATTATGCGCCCGGGTACATCGGCACCGCCGCTTCTTACGACGAAGGCGGATATGAAACCGGCCAGGCATCCGCGGTAACGCCCGCAGCGGAAAAGGTGCTGCTGGAAGCTATCAGGAACCTGCTGCAGAAATAAGAAACTGTGCAGGTAAAACAGAGATAAGATGCTACCTACTCATATAAACGCAGGTATGGAATAACACATCAGGCACAATCGAAGAATGTAAGAGGACCATCAGATCATATTGAAAAACCTTTAATGATTATTCGCTTGTTGGTACAGGGAAAGCCGTCATTGTGAGCAACTGCTAAGCCAAAGCGGGAGGGACATGAAGTAAACTTCTGCAAAGCCGCCATTACTATGCGCGGCAGAGCCAAAGCGAGCTAGTGTATGAAGCAAACTTCTGCAAAGTCGTCATTATGACGACCAGCAAAGCCAAAGAGGGTGGGGATTATAAAGCAAGTCCTGCAAACCGGCACTGCGAGGAACCGCAGAATCAAAGCGGGCTAGGCTATGAAGCAAACTTCTGCAAAGCCGTCATTACGACGCGCAGCAGAACCAAAGCGGGAGGGTTATGAAGCAAAGTCCTTCAAATCCGCCATTGCGAAGAGCTACAGTGCCACAGCGAGTGAGGCTATGATGCAAACTTCTGCAAAGCCCGTCATTACGATGCGCGGCAAGTCAAAGCGAGCGGGACTATGAAACAAGTCTGCAAGCCGTCATTGCGAGGAGCAGCAGCGCTATTGCGGGTGGGGCGACGAAGCAATCTCCCTCATTGAATGGGAGTGACCTTTTTTTCGGAGATTGCTTCGCCGCGGCTCATGCACACCCCCCCGCTGCTCCTCGCAATGACGGGCATTGCTGGCATCACGCTGACGTAGCTTGAAGTACTGGTTTTGCTTGCAAATGGGCTTGCTGGTATCATGATTGCCCAAGTCTGAAGTACCGGTTTTGCCGGCAAACTGGCTTTGACGCCATCATGCCGGCACGAGTCTGAATGCTGGGTTGGCTGACAACAGGCATTGTTGCCACCACAGCGGCGTAAGTCTGATGTGCTGGTTTTCGTTGCAAACGGGCTTTGCCGGCACCACGCCGGCGCAGGTCAGAAGTATGTGCTTGCCTGCACAGGTCCGAAGTACCGGCTTTTTCATCAACATCGGCATGACTTAAAAAGTTACTCAAATCTTTTTTCAACAACCAAAAAGAATGAAGTCCAATTAAACGGCGGGCTGCGCTGCGATTGATACGGTAACGTTACCGTAGTTTGAAAGAAAGAGCCCGCCCCGTATTGTTCGCAATTATTTACTGAAACCAAAATTGAACTGTTTATGGCTGTCAACGTTCTGCTCAGAGCGGGCTGGTATTCTCCCGTTGCCCGCTCCCGCATGTATTCCTCCTTTATCAGGAAAGCGGTAGTTTCTTTGTTCCTTTTGCTTGCCGCTTGCTTGGCCCAGGGCGCGGCAAAGCCGGACATCGTGGTGAAAGGCATTGTAACCGGTGAAGGCGGCATTGCGTTGCCGGGTGTAAGCATCGTGCTGAAAGAAGGCGGCCGCAACGCCATTACGGACGAGAACGGCCGCTTCAGCATCAGCGTGCCGGACAATGGTGTGCTGGTATTCAGCTACACCGGTTATACACGGAAAGAAGTGCCGGTGAACGGCGCCGCGGAACTGAACGTGACCATGGAGCCCGCGGTGAAAGCGCTGGAAACCGTAGTGGTAACGGCCCTTGGCCTGGAACGTAAAAAAAGGACGCTTACGTACAGCACGCAGGGCGTAAGCGCAAAAGAGCTTACCGAAGCCCGCGAGCTGAATATGGTGAACGCATTGCAGGGAAAAGTGGCGGGGCTGAACATCAATTCCGGTTCCAGCGGCGTAGGCTCCCAGGCGAGGGTGACGCTCCGCGGCAACCGTTCCATCAGCGGCAACAGCCAGCCGCTTTACGTGATAGACGGGGTAGTGGTGCGCGCCAGCCCTTCAGACATCAACATGGACAACATCGCTTCGCTGAACGTGCTGAAAGGCGCTAATGCGGCAGCGCTTTACGGCAGCGCCGGGCAGAACGGCGTGATCGTGATCGAGACCAAAAGAGGGAAGTCCGGCATCAACGTCAGCGTCAACTCCACCTATATGGCGGAGCGCGCCATTCTTTCCACTCCCTACCAATACGAATACGGGCAGGGCGTTTCGGGGAATTACCTGAAAACCTCCGAGTCTTCCTGGGGCCCCAGGCTGGACGGCGCCATGGTGGACCACTGGAGCCTCGATCCCGCAGCTGCGGGCACAAAATATGCCTTCCTGCCGGACCGGTCAGCCCGCGAAAACATTTTCCGCACCGGGCGCAACTGGGCCACCAATGTATCTGTCAGCGCAGGCAGCGACAAGGCCCGCACGCTTTTTACCTACACGCATACCAACGGCGAAGGCATTCTGCCGGAAAATGAATTATCCCGGCACAACGCTGCGCTGCGCATTACCAACCAGCTCACCAGCCGCCTTACGCTGGATGTGAAGCTGGATTATATGAAACAAAAGATCAGCAACCGGCTGGACGAAGGCGAATCCAGCTTCAACCCGCTGCGGCAGGTGGCTACCATGCCCGCGAACATCCGCCACGAGGACGTTACGCGTTTCGAATACGTGGACCCCGTGCTGGGCACCATGAAGCAGAACTACTGGAACCCAGGCACCGTAACCGGCGCAAATCCTTACTGGACGTTATACCGCAACCTCCGCTACAATAAAGTGGACCGGCTCATGGGCCTCGCATCGCTGAGCTACCAGTTCTCCGACAACTTCCGCGTTATGCTGCGCGGCTCTTTCGACGGGGAGAACACGGCGCTGGAAGAGAAATCCTATTACGGCACCTACCGCGACCCATCCGGCCGTTATGCCGTGGGCAAAGGCTCCGCGATGCTGATAAACGGGGACTTCCTGCTGAGCTATACGCGGAAGTTAAACGCGGACCTTGCGCTTACGGCCAACGCCGGCGGCGAGATCAGGCATATAAAAGATGATGAGCTGGGCGCCAATACCGGCACCGGCATGAGCATCCCGAATTTCTTCGCACTATCCAACGTTGCGCTGGCTCCCGCGGCGTCATACACGCCGGGCGTGGCCATGGAAACGCAATCGTTATATGCAAATGCGCAGCTGGGGTGGAAAGACGCCGTCTTCCTGGAATTAACGGGCAGGAACGACTGGAGTTCCACCCTGGCAGCGGATAACCGTTCCTATTTTTATCCTTCCGCCGGCATCAGCGCGCTTATTTCCGAGCTGGCGCAGCTGCCCGCGGCATTCACCTACCTGAAGCTGCGGGGCTCCTGGGCTGAAGTAGGCAACGGTGCGTCTCCCGGGCTGCTGCAACGCTATGCCGCGGCGGCGGCGGGCGGCAACCTTGGTTATCTTACGCTCAACTCCACTTTGCCCAACAAGAACCTGAAACCTGAAATGACGCGTTCGCTGGAAGCCGGCATCGAGCTGCGCATGTTCAACGACCGTATAGGCATAGACGTTACCGCTTACCGCACCAATACCGACAACCAGATCTTCCTGCAGGCATTACCCGTGGGCAGCGGGGCGCTCAGCTATTACACGAACGGCGGCGATGTGGAAAACCGCGGTATTGAAGTGATACTGAACACCACACCATTGAAGACCACGCATTTCTCCTGGGACCTGAACGTCAATTTTGCGAAGAATACGAACACCGTTAAAGAGCTGTCCGACGAAATACCGACCCTCATTGTAGGCGGCGACACTTACATGCGAAATTTCGTGCTGGAAGAAGGCAAACCCTTCGGGCAGATCTATGGGAAAGGATTCGTGCGCGACGGCAAAGGCCGCGTGATAGTAGGTACAAACGGCCTCCCGCAGACCACGCCCGGCAAAACCGTGCTGCTCGGCAACGTGAACCCCGACTGGACGGGCGGCGTTTCCAGCGCAGTCAGCTGGAAGAACTGGTCTGCCGGTTTCGTGATCAGCCACAAGCAGGGCGGCGACATCGCTTCCTTCACCGACGCCATTCTTTACGGCGAGGGGCTGGTGGAAGAAACCCTGCAGGGCCGGGATGGCGGGCTGCTGTTCGGCAAGAACATCCTGCAGCATATCCCCGCCGTGAAAGCCGACGGGTCGGAGAACACAGTAGCCGTAAACGCGCAGCAGCTCTGGCAGTTCCTGGGCGGCAGAACGGCGCCGGTCGGAGAAATGTTCGTGCGTTCCGCTACCAATACCAGGCTCCGTGAATTCACGCTGGGGTATAAGCTGCCTGAAACATTGTTCAGGAAAGGGCCGCTGGCTTCTGTGCAATTATCGCTGGTGGGCAGGAACCTCTTTTTCCTCTACCGCGAAGCAGAGGGCCTCGACCCCGATTACACCCAGGGCACCGGCACCATATCCGAAGGCTTCCAGTCGTTCGCCTTGCCGGCTACCCGTTCATTCGGCGCAAACATCAAGATCAACTTTAAATAGATAAAGATGAAAAAGCATTTTATTCCAGTCATTGTGCTGGCCGTGTTCTTCCTTGCTGCGTGCACCAAACGATTCGACAAGCTGAACACGCCGGAGAACCTGCTTCCCGAAGATGATATTACGCCCGCGCTCATCGGCCAGGCCTTCGCCTTTTCGCAGTACCACGGCCTTTGCGCCGTGTATGTGGAAGTAGGGCAAACGCTGCATGCGGATATGTACGCGCAGTATTTCACGAGCGTGCCCGCGGCTTTCAGTACGGACCAGTTCGTTCCCAACGGTTCGTGGGTGGATCTTTTCTGGAAGGACTTTTACACGAAAGCCGCACCGCAGCTGTTCCTCACCGAAAAAGTAACGGCTGAAAACAATCTCGCCGTGGCCAATGCCATTGCGAAGATCTGGCGGGTAGTGTTATACAGCCGCATGACGGATTATTTCGGCCCCGTCATCTATTCTCATTTCGGGGAAGAGGCCAACAGCGTGCCGTTCGATTCGCAGCAGGATATGTATAATGATTTCTTCAAAACGCTGGATGAAGCTTCCGCCGTTCTGAAACAAAATCCTTCCGCCAATGGCTTTGGCGCGCACGACCAGGTGTATGCCGGCAGCGCCGCTAAGTGGCTGAAGCTCGCCAATTCCCTCCGGCTGCGCCTCGCGATGCGCATCGTGTATGCCGATGCCGGGAAAGCCAGGACGGAAGCGGAAAAAGCCGTGGCGGACGGGGTGATACTGGCGAATGAGGACAATGCCGCCGTGATCTCCACCACCAACAGCGTGAATATCCTTTCAAGGATCACTTACCTGATAGACTTCCGCGCCAGCGCCACCATGATCAGCACGCTCACCGGCTACAACGACCCGCGCATGCCCGACTATTTCTCTCCTTCCGTTACCGGCAACCAGTTCACCGGCCTGCGCAACGGCCTGCCCGCTTCGGAAAGGGGCAGCCAGCTGGCCAATGTAACATCTTTCGTGGGCGCCAAATGGCTGTCTCCCGACAGGAAAGGAACCCTGACGCCCAACCGTGTGCTGTGCGCGGCCGAAGTGGCCTTCCTGCGCGCGGAAGGCGCATTGCGGGGCTGGAATATGGGCGGCACGGCGAAAGACCTGTACAACCTGGGCATCAGCCTTTCATTGTCAGAGCGCATAGCCGCTTCGCCCGCTCAGATCGCCGCTTACCAGGGCAGCACGGCCACGCCGGCGCCGCTGGCGGATAAGTGGAACAGCCCTGCCATGAGCAATATCCCCATTTTCTACGACGAGGCGGGCAACTTCGAAAAACGGCTGGAGCAGATCATCACCCAGAAATGGATCGCCCTCTACCCGGACGGCTGGGAAGCATGGGCGGAGCGCAGAAGGACCGGTTACCCGAGAGGTTATGCCATCATTGCATCCGAGAGCCCGGCCATTTCCCGGACGGAGCTGGTGAGGCGCGTAACATACGCCCCCGTGGAAATATCCACCAACAGGGCGGCTTATGATGCAGCAGTGGGCATGCTCGGCGGGCCGGACGAAAATTTCACGCGGCTCTGGTGGGACAAAAAGCCATTGTCTGATTACCCCGTGCCCACACACTAGGGCACAGGCAGGGCAGGGATATTTCTTCTGCCCTGTTTTTTTGCAATGTGGCGGAGGATGCCTTATCTTGTCTGTCCATTGCAAAAAAACAGTTAATCATATGTATAAAAAATTTCTTGTATTAGGCATGAGCTGCCTCGTGATGCTGGGCACGGTGAATGCCGCAACCGTTACTGGTATGGAAGGAATGAACAGCATGAAGACCATTGCGGAACCGAAGGACCTCATCGGCCGCTGGGATATTACCGTGGATGAGAACGGGAAGCCCGCCCCTTCATGGCTGGAAGTGAAATTATCCGGCTACCGCACGCTGGTAGGTTATTTTGTCGGTACTTCCGGCAGCGCGCGCCCGGTGGCGAAAGTGAATTTCGATAACGGGAAATTCAGCTTCACCATTCCCCCGCAATGGGAAAACGGCGAGCAGGATTTTGTGATCGAAGGGGAAGTGACCGGTGAAGGCATCCAGGGAACGATCACAACCAGCGAGGGCAAAAAATATAATTACAAAGGCGTAAAGGCGCCTTACCTGAAAAGGACGGCTGCACCGGTATGGGGCAAACCCATCAACCTGTTCAACGGCAAAGACCTGAAGGGCTGGAAAATACTCCCCAACAACCAGTGGGAAGTGAAGAACGGCATACTGACCAGCGCTAAATCAGGCGTGAACCTGGTGTCTGAACAAACCTTCACCGACTTCAAGCTGCATGTGGAATTCAAATACCAGAAAGGCAGCAACAGCGGCGTATACCTGAGAGGCCGCCACGAAGTGCAGATAGAGGACAGCCCGAAAGACGCACATCCTTCCAGCGTATTGTTCAGCGGCGTGTACGGGTTTATCGCTCCCAGCGAGATCAACGCGCTCGGGCCGGACAAATGGCAGACCTACGACATTACGCTGACCGGCAGGATGGTGACCATCGTGGTGAACGGCAAGACCGTTGTTTCCAACCAGGAGATCCCCGGTATTACCGGCGGCGCGCTGGACAGCAACGAAGGCGAACCGGGCCCCATCTACATCCAGGGCGACCACGGGCCGATAGAGTTCCGGAAGATCGTGCTCACGCCGGCGAAATAATTTTTGGGAACAGGACAGCAAACGCTGTCCTGTTCTGTTTTATGCACTACTTCACCGCGATGGCGTCGATCTCCACGAGCATGCCTTCTATTGCCAGCGCGGGCACCGGGATCAGGGTATTGACCGGGAATCTTTTATCCGGCCATACTTTTTCCGCCTCTTCGATCAAAATTTTCAGCTTTCCCGCATCATGGTTCACGATCAGCGTGGTGATCTTCACGACTTTGCTCATGGGGATGCCCTGAGTTTGAAGGGCGATCCTGATATTGTTCAGTGAATGCCGCAGCTGCGTGCGGAAGTCGGGGCTGAGCCTGCCGTCTGTATTTTCTTCGCCGCCCTGGCCGGCCACGAATACCAGTTTGCTGTTTGCCGGGATGCTTACTACGTGGCTGAACCCGTAAGGAACGGGATTAAAAAGGCCTGCGGGGTTGGTGATCTCCTGGGAATAGCTTTTGCCTGCGGCCAGCGTCAGCAGGAATGCGATGAGTTTTTTCATGTAACAGATTTTTACTTTCAGTTTAATGTTCTGTTACAAGACACACCGGCAGGCGGAAACGTGACGGCGCCCCGGTTTTTTTTTGAAGCTGTCCCGTCAGGGTTCCAGGAAATCCCCGTCGATGATCATCAGCTTTACGCCCTGTTCCGTGAGGGAGCGGTGGGAGCTCAGGTCGTCCGACACGATGTAGCTCATTCCCTCGCTGAGCTCAAAACGGCTCCCGTCTTCAAGCTCGCTTACGAACGCGCCTTCCAGGCAATGGACGATGTGCCCTTTCCGGCACCAGTGATCTGCGAGATAACCCGGCGAGTATTCTACCATCCGGACCCTGAGGCCCTGGAACTGCAGCGTGCGCCACCATGCGGCGCCCGTTTCGCCGGGGTGTTCTGTTTTGGGAACATCGTTCCAGTTGATCGTTTGAAAGGGAATGTTGGCGCTCATGAGGTTATTTCAGGTTTACCGTGTGTTTATAATTTTTCCCCAGCGGCAGCTGCTTCCCGTTCCTGAGGTGAACGATGTTGCCTTCCAGCGCATGGATCATTTTACGGTTAAGGATATACGATTTGTGGATACGCACGAATGTGTCTGCCGGCAGCTCTGTCTCGTAGCTGCTGAGAGTGCGGGCGGTGAGCAGGTAGGTGTTTTCCTGCCAGACCTTTACATAATAGCCGAGGCTTTCCAGGTAATAAATGTTTTGAAGGTCCACGAACACGACTTTCTTGTCGGTTTTGACGGCCAGCTGCACGGGGCTCTGCGGCGAAGGAGAGGAAGAAGCTGCGGGTTGTGTTTGGCTGAACTGGGCGTATGCACGGTTCACAGCCTGCAGGAAACGGTCGAAGCGGAAGGGTTTGAGCAGGTAGTCGCATACCGCCAGGTCGAAGCCCTGGAGCGCGTATTCTTCGTATGCGGACGTGATGATCACCAGCGGGCGCTGCTGCAGCGTGCGCAGGAATTCCAGGCCATTGAGCCGGGGCATGCGGATGTCCAGGAACAAGAGATCTGCCGGCTGGCGGTTGAGGAATTCCAGCGCTTCGGTAGCGCGGTAGCATTGGCCGGCCAGTTCCAGGAACGGCGCTTCTTCGATGTACTTAAGGATAACATCGTGCGCCAGCGGCTCATCGTCTATGATCAGGCAACGCATTTTCATGACCAGTCCAGGTATAATTCAGCCTTAAATGTATGATTTTCCCTGCCTGCAACCATCCGGTGTTTCCCGGGGTATAGCAGCGCCAGGCGTTTGCGGAGGTTTTGGAGGCCGATCCCGCTGTTCCCTTCAGCAGTTCCCGCTTCTGCGGCAGAGTTCCCGCAAATGAATGCCAGCCCCTTTTCATCGGCCTTCAGGCGTATGTGCAGGAAAGCATCGCCTTCCACCACCTCGATGCCGTGCTTGAAGGCATTTTCCACGAACACGACCAGCAGCAGCGGCGCGATAACGATATCCTCCCGCGTTATTTCCTTCTCGAACACGACTTCCAGCCGCTGTTTCAGGCGTATCTCCTGCAGGCGGATATAGTCTTCCAGGTAACGCACGTCTTCGCGGAGCGGCACGGTGGCCTCCTGGCCTTTGTAGATCACATACCGCATCAGGTCGGACAGCTGGAGGATAACATCCGGCGTTTGATCGGATTTATGCAGGCTGAGCGCGTAGAGGTTATTGAGCGTATTGAAGAAAAAATGCGGGTTGATCTGCTGCTTGAGCATATCCAGCTCCACCTGCGTTTTTTCTTTTTCCAGCGCCATGATCCGGTTGTTCTGCGCATACCACTGAAGCGCGAGGATCACGGGGAGGCTTACTACCAGCAGCGCCAGGAAACTGAAGGCATTCTCATCCTTGAAAGGGTTGGAAGAAAAAATGCCGCCCAGCAACTGGTTGAGCGGAAGCCATGCCAGCAGCTGGCCGATGATGGGATAAAAAACGGCCACGGTAGCCAGCCCTGCCAGGCAATAGATCGCCATGCCCCGTTCTTTCAGCACGCGGGATACCAGAACGCGGCTGTTGAGCCAGAAAATGAAGTACCCGCAACCATACATGAACATGAACTGCAACAGGATGGCCAGCCAGGTGCCGAAATGCGTGAACACTTTTTTCAGGCTGAACTCGAAGCCCAGCAATAATATCCCCATCTTATGGTATTCCGGGTTGCCCATGCTGGAAACCGCCATGGTGGCGAATGTGACAGACAGCAATGCCAGCGTGGCCAGCGCTCCCGTTTCGAAGCTGATCTTCCACCAGCGTTTGCGGACCAGCTGCTGGCTCTGCCACCAGGTGTTGATAAAAAGGAAAAGCTGTAGCGCAATGGAGAACACGGTGACGGTGGTGTACATCTCTTCCGCTACCCTAAACGGTTCTACAGTCATGAAGAATGCCAGCGTAAGCGGCAGGCATACGCAGAAGCTGATGATCCATGCAGGGTTGTATTGACGGGGCGTTAAGCGGTGCTTTACGGCGTTGAACAGCAGGGCGGGCCATTGCGAGAGCAGCAGCGCCGGCAGGGTGGACAGATAGTTGCTCCAGCCGTCCGTACGGTCTGCCTCCATGGCGGCTATGAAACAAAGAATACCCAGTAAAATAAAAGTATCGGTCTGCCTTCGGATCATGCGTAAAAAAAGACACATTTTCCCTTCCTCGCAAATGATAATGACGAAAGTGCCGAAAACGGTGACGAAGGGAATAAACGCCCGTTGGTCATGGTATCTGCCGCTTTGGGCCTGTTTAATTCCCGGCGCTGAACGGCGGGTTTATTTTCGCTGCATAAATCCTGAAAGCTATGGAAAGACTGCATATCCGCAACCTGGATAAACAATACACAAGCGGCGTAAAGGCGCTGAGCGGGATCAACCTCGGCATATCCAACGGCATGTTCGGGCTGCTGGGCCCCAACGGTGCGGGCAAGTCCACGCTCATGCGTACCATTGCAACCCTGCAGCGGCCGGACGGCGGGGAGATCCGCTTCGATGGTACGGACATCCTGGCCAACCCGCAGGCCATGCGCCGGCAGCTGGGGTACCTCCCGCAGGACTTCGGCGTGTACCCTAAAATATCCGCGCAGGACCTGCTTGAGCATATGGCCGTGCTGAAAGGCCTGCTGCAGCCACGCCCGCGGAAAGAGCAGGTGCTGGCCCTGCTGCAGCAAACCAATCTTTACAACGTAAGGAAACAGGCAGTGAGCACGTTTTCCGGCGGCATGCGGCAGCGCTTCGGCATTGCGCAGGCATTGCTGGGCAACCCGCAGCTGATCATCGCCGATGAGCCCACAGCCGGGCTTGACCCTGAAGAGCGCAACCGTTTCCACGACCTGCTGAGCGAGATCGGCGAGCAGGTGGTAGTGATCCTTTCCACGCATATCGTGGAAGATGTGCGGGACCTTTGCCCGCAAATGGCCGTGCTGGCCGGGGGAAAGATCATCCTGCAGGGGAAGCCCGCGGCGCTCACCGGCCTGCTGGAAGGAAAGGTCTGGAGAAAGACGGTCCGGAAAGAAACATTGCCGGAGTATTCAGCGGCATTCACAGTATTGTCCACCCGGCTGCTGGCGGGGCGCCTGCAATTGCATGTATGGTCGGAGCACAGCCCCGGTGAAGGGTTTGAGCCGTATGAAGCCGGCCTGGAGGAAGTATATTTTTCAGCATTAAAAGAAAAGGAGGCGGTAGTATGTTAGCACAGCTCCTGCGGTTCGAATGCCGTTATCATCTGAAGCAGCTGAGCTTCCCCGGGGCTGCCGCTATATTTTTTATACTGGGTGCGCTGGCCGTGTTCGGAAGCTTCGGCAGCGGTGTGCATGTGAACGGGCCTTATGTGGTCACCATGCTCGTGAGCATCCTGTCGCTTTCCGCCATCTTTGCCAGTGTCGTGTTCTGCGCCAACGTCGTGCTGCGCGATACCACACACCGGACGGAACAGTTCATTTTTACTGCGCCGGTCAGCAAGCCGGCGTATTTTATCAGCCGCTTCCTGGGCCTGCTGCTGGCAGTGTTTGCCCTGTTATGTATGGCTTTGCTGGGGCTGTGGGCAGGTTGTTTTTTTGCAGGGCCGGGCAAGCTGTCGCCATTCAGTTTGATGAATTTCCTGCAACCCCTGCTGCTGTTCGGTTTGCCGGATATCCTTTTCGGCAGCGCGCTGGTGTTCGCCGCCGCCCTGCTCACGCGGAGCGCGAAAGCAGTTTATGTGGCGGGCGTGCTGCTGTATATTTTGTACATGCTGGGATCCGTGCTTGGAAATTCTCCCATGCTGGCTACTTCAAGCCCGGCGGGCTCCTCGCTTCCCGCGTTGCTGGACCCTTTCGGGCTGGCGGCGTTTTTCGGCGACACCCGCGGCTGGACGGCTGAGCAGCGGAATACGGAGCTATTCCCCGCAAAAGGTGCGTTCCTGCTGAACCGCATAATATGGACCGGCATTTCGTTCCTGCTGCTTTTTATTGCCTGGAAATTAATTTCCTTCCGGATGCAGATACCGGTAACCCGCCGCGGGAAAGCCGCCGCTGAGCCGGCCGTTGCCTCCCTGCCTTACCGGCCCTTGCAGCCGGAATATACCGGCTATGACCTTCGCACGGGCTGGGTGCAGTTTAGGCTGGAAGCGGCGGCGATGCTGAAGAATATCCCCGTGGCGGCGATGATGCTGCTGTGGGTGCTGCTGATGGGCATAGAATTGAACGACTCGCTCTTCCATGGGTTGTTCGGTTCCTCGCTGTACCCGGCTACGGGTATTATCGTGGAAGAGCTGGGCGCTTTGAGGCCGGCAATATTACTGGTGATCTTTTGCGCGGCGGAACTGGTAAGGCGGGAGCGGGCGGTGAATATGCATCCGCTGCTGTATGCCGCGCCGGTGAGGAACATGTTGTTTCCCCTGGTGCAGCTGGCCGTGCTGGCCGTGGTGATCGTGGTGCTGGTGAGCCTGAATATTTTGCTGGGGCTGGGTTTGCAATGGAGCCACGGGTATTTCCGGGCGGAGCTGCCTGTTTATTTTTCCATGTATTATTACAGCGGGCTGCCTTTGCTGCTGTTCGGCGCACTGGCGGTATTCATCCAGACGCTGATCCCGCATAAATATACCGGTATGCTGGCGAGCCTGCTGGCAGCGGGTTTGATCCTGTACAGCCGCAGGCTGGGGATCGATAATTTCCTGTTGCGTTACGCCGTTACGCCGGACCTCGAATATTCATCCATGAACGGGGTAGGGCACTACGGCAAGGCATTCAACTGGTACATGCTTTACTGGGTAGCTTTTGCCCTGATGCTGTTATTCCTTTCCGCCACTCTTTGGCAAAGGACGCGCAGAACGGGAGAACGCGTGGCCTTCCTGGCCGTTCCCTGCCTGCTGGCGGCATTGGCTGCGGGCGCTTTCATTTACTCAAAACAGGACGGCCTGTACGATATTGAAAAATGGGAAGAAGGCTACGAGAAACAATTCGCGCAATATAAAGACATGCCGCAGCCGGATATCACGGCCGTTCGCACGGAAACCGGCATCTACCCCGAAGAAGGCCGTTATACCGTAAAAGGATCGTACCGCCTTGTAAACAGGACGGGCGCTGTTATAACCCGCCTGCTGGCGGGCGCGCATCCGGAAGTGAGCTCGCTGCGGTTCAGCGGGCAGGCGCAGCCCGCAGGGTTCAACCAATACTGGGTGCCGCTCCCGGAACCTTTGCTGCCGGGCGATACCATGCGCTTGGAATTCAGCACGGAGGTGAACCGAAGCGGCTTCCTGCCTTTCAATAACGAACATTCCATTGTACCGAACGGGTCATATGTGGAGCTGGAAAAATATCTTCCCTGGTTCGGCTTCAACCCATGGCTAACGCTGGGCGATTCTTCCCAACGGAAAGAACGGGGCCTGCCGGCGGTGCAGCCCAAGGGCCCGGCCGGCGTGCAGGCGAAGATGGATTTCGAAACTGTCATCTCTGTTAAGGAAGGCCAGCAGGTGGTTACCACAGGCGCTTTGCTGAAAGATTGGTCCGCTAAGGGGCGGCATTATTTTCATTACAAAACCACGGAGCCGGTAACGCCGATGTTCGCCTTCAGCGCCGCGCGGTATACGCTCCGGGAAGAATCCTGGAAAGGCATGGACCTGCGCGTGTATCACCAGGCCGGGGACGATAAAAACGTGCCCTCTATCATGCAGGCCATGAAAGACGCGCTGGATTACTGCAGCGGACAGTTCGGCCCTTACCCGCTGCAGTACTGCACTGTAG
>CBFHAF010000019.1:0-16670 GCA_965653435.1 uncultured Chitinophaga sp. | reverse complement strand
CCTGCATGTGCTGCAGGCCATAATTGTAACAAGTGAACAAATGAAGGAGGGCGTTTTAAAACATCGGGCTATTGCACTCATCAATAAGCTATCAGAACCGGCAGATGTACGGAAGAAAATAGTTAAACCGGAGGAACGCTATATCAATTAAGAGACAGAACCGATCACTTATAAGAAATGTTTGCCAGGTTATCCTGTCAGCAAACAGATTTGCAAACGCAGGTAGAAAACCTGCAACAATCCAACGATGACAAAATTGAACAGATAAAACGGGCAGCACCGTTGTTAATAACTCTAAAAGCGGGCTGAGATAAATGCGATATAAAAGGCAGGCACAGTTAGCAAATGCGGTAATCCAAACTGAGATCACATTTGACGGACAACCGGCTGCACCCTGTGCTCATTCATAATGACCAGAAAACAAAAGAAAAAGGGTTGCTCAATGCAGAGCAACCCGGAAATTTTGAGGATGTTATCCCCCTGGTACCGCGTACGGGAGTCGAACCCGTCATTCCTCCGTGAAAGGGAGGCGTCTTAGCCGATTGACCAACGCGGCATTGGTCATTTTTGGGATTGCAAAGGTAAATAATTCATCCACAAAACCAAAAAAATCTCTGATTTTATTGCGCCGTAACTGCCTGATCCTTCTGCCGGTGCATGTTGCCCCAGTCTGAAATACACTGCAGCATCGGGGCGGTAGACTGCCCCAGTTCCGTCAGCTCATACTCCACCCGCGGCGGCACCTCCGGGAATACGTTCCGTTTCACCAGGCCATGCTCCTCCAGCTCCCGCAACTGCGCTACCAGCATCCGCTCGGAAACCGCAGGTATCGCTTTCCTCAACTCGTTGTACCGCATCCTGCCTTCCAGCAGGTTGAACAATATCGCCGGTTTCCACCGGCCGCCGATCACCCCCAGGGCATAGGCCATCCCGCAGTTCCGGAGGATCACCGCCTCGTTGATTGCGTTTGTAGAGTCCTGTTTACGCATACTTACTTTTTTGTTAGTACTTAACAATTTTAGCTGTACCTGCAAATTTAGGGCTTCTGATTTACTTTTGGGCCATGAAAACATTACAACACAAAACAGCCCTCGTAACGGGCGGCAGCCGCGGCATCGGCGCGGCCATAGCTAAAAGACTGGCGAGGGAAGGCGCAAATGTAGCCATCACCTATAACGCTTCCCCTGAAAAGGCAACAGCCGTAGTAAAAGAGATAGAGGCCATGGGCGTGAAAGGACTGGCTATTAAGGCAGACAGTGCTGATCCTCAGGCGGTTATAGCAGCGGTAGACCGCACGGCGAAGGAACTGGGCAGCCTGGATATCATCGTGAACAACGCCGGCATCGGGATGTATAAAGATGTAGCGGAATTCAGCCTGGAAGAATTCGATCTTATAACAGCCGTAAACATCAGGGCGGTATTTGCAGGTTCGAAAGCAGCGCTGGCCTATATGGGCAAAGGCGGCCGCATCATCAATATCGGCAGCTGCCAGGCGGAAAGGATGCCTACCCCCGGCGGCTCACTTTACGCGATGAGCAAAAGCGCATTGGTGGGGCTCACCAAAGGAATGGCCCGCGATCTGGGGCCGAAAGGCATTACCGTGAACGTAGTGCACCCCGGCCCGGTCGATACGGATATGAACCCTGCAGACGGCCCTTTCGCGGATTATGAGCGCTCCATTATGGCCATTCCCGAGTTCGGGACGGGCGACGATATCGCCGCCATGGTGGCTTATCTGGCCGGTCCGGAAAGCAGCTACGTGACGGGAGCCGGTTTTTTGATCGACGGAGGAACAAATATTTAACAATACTATAGGGCTTTCAAAGGGTAATATATTTTATTTACCGGGATATTTTGTCTAGTATTACATTTAATGCCAACTGTGTTTATCAGGTGACGAACTGAATTCATCATTTTCTATCCACAACGGCGGTAATACCTACATCATAATGCCTAAAGTTTCTTTCAACAACAAAAACGCACTGTTCTTTCCCTCCCTGAAAGCGTCGGTAGAAGAGTATTTCAAATCCAACAACGTCCAAAAAACGGGTAACCTGCACCTCTACCTGAAAACGGTGGTGCTGATCCCTGCAGCCATATTGCTTTACGTCAGCCTGCTGGTGTTTCCCATGCATGCGGTGGCCGGCATCCTTTTAAGCAGCCTCCTTGGTTTCACGCTTGCCTGCATAGGGTTCAACGTGATGCACGACGCCTGCCACGGAAGCTATTCCAATAAAAGCTGGGTGAACGATACGCTGGGCCTTACGCTCAACGCATTGGGCGGAAACGCATTCATCTGGAAACAGAAACATAACATCATCCATCACACTTACACGAATGTGGACGGTGTGGACGACGATATCGCCAAAAGCCCGCTGATGCGCCAGTGCAGTACCCAGCAATGGGTGCCCATGCACAGGATCCAGCATTTTTACGTGGTGCTGATCTACGGCATTTCTTCTTTTGCCTGGGTTTTTATCATGGACTTCGTGAAATATTTTTCCAGCAAGGTGTACAGAACGCCGTTGCAGAAAATGAAGCTGCAGGACCATCTTGTGTTCTGGGGCAGCAAGGTGCTGTACGTCCTTTTTTACATCGTGCTGCCTATCATGCTGGTGGGCGTGCAGGCCTGGGTGGTGGGCTTCATCGCCATGCACCTGGTTATGGGCTTCACATTGGCCATTGTGTTCCAGCTGGCGCACGTGGTGGAAGAAACTTCTTTTGAAGTAGTGGGCGAAGACGACAAGCTGATCGAAAACGAATGGGCGATACACCAGATCAAAACCACCGCGAATTTTTCACCGGATGATAAAGTAGTATCCTGGTTCGTGGGCGGACTGAACTACCAGGTGGAACATCACCTGTTCCCCCGTATCAGCCACGTGCATTATCCCGCCATCAGCAAGATCGTGGAAGCGAAATGCAAGGAGTTCGGATTGCAGTATAACAGCATGCCGACCATGATGAGCGCCGTACGCTCGCATTTCAGGTTCATGCGCATGCTGGGCATGAAACCGGCTGTAGCTGCGGTTCCTGTCGTATAACTTGTCAGAACAGATATAACATCATTCAAAAAGCCGCTCTTACGGGAGCGGCTTTTTTTAATGTCTCAGCGTGATGGAGTCGCTATCATTAATCTACACATCACTTATTTAGTTGGAGCGTACGGATTTGTCTAAAGCCTGGATTGCTTTTATAAATCTGCACATTAGGTTTCTATTTTGCATGGAGCATACCGTTCTTCCAGTAAAGCTCCGTTGTCCGGAGCCGGTTGATCTGTTCTACCAGATCGTCCAGCGGCTGGTTGCGGAACATTTTCCCGCTCACCGGTTTTTTACCTGCTTCCGGTGAATCGATATACAGCGTGGTGTTGAACCACCGGCTGGTGAGGTTCCCGAAGTCCTTCACGGTCATTTCGGAAAAATACATCTCACCATCTACCCACGCCGTAGTATAACGCGGTTCGTAGGTTGTTGTGGTAATAGGCTGCTCTGTAGCCACCCGTGCCTGTTCCCCGGGCAGCAGGCGGCTTTGCTGCGCTCCTGCTGCCACCGTTGCTTCGCCGCTTACGATGGAAGCAAGCACATCCGTGGCCGTATAGGCATTGGCATTGAATACGCCCGCCGTGGTCCGGATGTCCGCCTGCCCCGCATGTACGATAAACGGCCGGGCGGCGTCTTCCTTCACGATAAAATATGCTTCTCCCTCCAGGTACACTTCCCTTGCACCGCCTGCCTGGAAACGGAACGGGAACCGCAGCCTGGATGCGCTGTTGAGATATACTTCGGTGCCGTCGCCGAGCAACAGCCGCTGCTCTTTGCGCGGCGGTACGGTCAGCGCGTTCCACCCGTACGCATCCGCTTCGGATGGGTGGAACCGCAAAAAACGGCTGTCTTTATAAACAGTAGTGCCGCTGATCTTATAGCTCTGCATGCCGTTCTCCTGCATGCTGATGGTTTCGCCGTTGGCAAACTCCAGCATCACGGCGTGGCTGCGCGGCGGCATAATGGACCTCGGCGGAATGGCTTCAGGAAGCCGGGGCCAGGCCCAATATACCGAAGCCAGCAGGCAGGCTGCGGCAAGGCCCGTCAGCAACCTGTTGCGCACGCGCCGCACTTTAATAACGCGGTGCCTGCGCAGCACTTCCTGGAAGTCCGCCTCCATATCCCTGGTATAAAAATCCTTCCGCGGGGCTGTAATGGTGTTGTTTTTCACTTCAATACGCAAGGCGCGGGCCTCTTCGCTGGCGGCAAGTATTTTGTCCAGCTTCTCCTGCTCGTCGGGAGTAAGCGTACCAAAAATTTCCTTGATCAGGAGAATGCGTATTTGAAATTCATTTTCCATTCTGAATATAAGATACTTTATCGGAGGGGGTAGGGTGAATCAAACCGCAAAATAAAATTGTTAACGTTGGCCGCATGGCGGCTCCCGCTTTTGTTAATGATATTTCCTGTACCGGATATAAAACGCAGATGCAGACATGTTTGTTGAAAAATATAATTCAAAACCATAACATCCTCCCGAAGCCGCTTTCCAGCTGGCGCATTTACACCGCAGTTTCGTTATCGTGCCGTGCCGGATCAAAATTGCATGCAAGGTTATAAAATTGCGTGTCACATTTTCACCCTTTTTAAACCGTATGAGCATCTTATAAAAAGGAAATTCTGTGTGAACATGAACAGGCTAAATCAATTGGTGTATGTACGTTTCGCCCCCGGCGACCTGATCTGCGATGAAGGGCAGATGCCGGTTTACCTGAAAGAGCTGCGGAGCGAAAAGTTCAGGATCACGGCAGACCTGCGGAACATAGACGAGCAGGCCGTGAAGGAAAGCTGGGAAGCTAATGCGCGCGCGCTCCGGCAATACCAGATGCAAACGGTGGCCATGCTGGATGTGCTGCAAATGTTCCGCCAGCAGGCAGCCCAGTCGCTGCATGGTTTTTACGGGGAAGTGTCCTGCGTGCTGCTGGATATCCTTATCGCCCTGGAACAGCATTTCCCTGAATACCTGGCCAAAGACATTTACATGCCCGAAGCATATGCCCGCCATGTGATCGCGCAACTGGAACCGCGCGTGCGCGCCGCAGAGAAATGCCTGCTCGACAAAAAAGCAGACCGCGAGCTGGTGCGCCTGATCTTTAAACCCCTGCGCCAGCCTGATGCACAGCTTACCTTCGGCATGGCCATGTATTACAGGCGGCTTATCAGCGATCTGCAATTGCAGCAGGCGCCGCGGCATCTGGACATAGACGAACGGATCCATCATATCCTGTACGCGTATAATTTTAATTCGCCGGAACTGTTCCGGTATTCTACCAGGATGCTGAGGCAGAAAGTATCGCAGCTGCGTACCCTCCAGGAGAAAAAAGCCCTGCTGATATGGTACGGGAAAGAACTGAAGAATATGCCAGCCAATGAATATGCCTTGTACAGCGGAAAAGGTTCCATCCGAAGCCAGCTTGAAGAATGGATGAACGAAGAGAAACTATTCCTGCATACGCTGTTCACCACCTGGGAATCATAGAATGGCACCATGTGCGGTTGACCCCCGAAAGCCTGACTATACCCGGTTATGAAAAAATAATTCTCACACCTGTGACGATGATGTAAAATCTTTCAAAATTATAACCGGACTTTTACAACGATATGTGCGTGTTCTTTTATTGATCTTCATTTTTAACAGGACAATACTGTTCTTCCCGTTGTCATCAGCCTGCCGGAAAGATTAGGTGATAATTATTTCCCCGCAATATGAAAACATTCGAACAATTCGTAACGGTACAGTTAAGCCCGGAAACGCTGGCGAACAACACGGGCAACCTGCCTGCTTACCTCAGCCGTGTACAGGAAGAAAAGCTGCGGATCACCGGGCAGTTGCTGGAGCTGGTTTCATTACCCGCCGAAGGGAAAGAACATTCAGCCGTTGTGCAGCAATGGCAGGCCATGTGTGTGGACCTGCTGGAGGCGCTGCACCGTTTCCGTTTCAGCCACCGCGCTACGCTGGCCGCTTCCACAGAGCCGGATGACATAGATCTCTTTTATGGTTCGGTGGAGGAGATGCTGCAAACCATTCTTGTAGGGCTGGAACAACATTTCAAAGATCACCTCCTGCCGGAGCTGCCGCTGCCATTGAGTTATGCGGCAAGGGCAAGGCAGCAGCTTGCGCCGCGCGTAAAGCATGCGGAACGCCTTCTCAAAAAGAACGGGCTGGACGCGGACCTGTTGGACCTGCTGCTGGCGCCCGTCTGTGTATTTATTGATGATGCGGATGTACGCCTCAGCTTCCGCGAACTGATCTATTACCGGGAGCTTATCAGCCAGCTGCTCAGCGCTGCCAGCCTGGATGCCGTGCCGGCCGACCAGTTCAACCTCCAGGTGCATTACCTGCTGGTGCATCTCAACCATAACTCCGTGGAGTACTTTCTTTATTGCACCAGCAGGATGCGCAAATGGCTCAAACAGTTCAGCAACATGCAGGACAGGATCAACACGCTCACCTGGTGCATCAAGGAAGTGAAAGCGATCCCAATGCTGCACAAAGGCAGGGGCTTCCGCGCAGGCGGCTTCCCGATCAAAGACCAGCTGGGCGCCTGGCTGGAAGAAGAGAGGATCTTTATCCGCACCGTGATGGAAACGATGTCCGCCAAACCAGCCGGGCATGCGGAAGAGGAAAAGGCGCGGGCTTTCCTTACCATCCCGCAGGCAGCGCTTATGGCAAGAGTGTATATGGAAGAAGGGATCATCCGCACCGCTTCCATCCAGCAGATATTTTCCACGGTGGCCGGTATGCTGCAGCTGAAAAAGACGGACGCGGGCATGGAAGACGTTTTCCGTTTAAAGTTCTTTAACCCCAGCCTTGCTACTGTTATGACCTGCAAGAACTGGCTCAGCAGGGTGCTGGACAGATTAAATGATTACGAGGACCAGATGCGCGCATATATCGACAATTAAAGTCAACATTAAATCCTGGAAAAATCACGCTGAAATGAAAAGTTTTTTTACGCAAATACTGGCAAATCTGGAACAGGACCTGGCAGAGATAGAGACCCGCATCCCGAACGTATTGGAAAGATATAAAACAGGCGCGCAGCTTGCAGACCGGGCTGCCGCCAAATTAAAGGGCGCGGTGCCGGAGCGGTTCAGCAGCACGGCCACCGAGATCTATTTCTTCAAGAACATCCAGCCGCAGGTGCTGAGCCGGAAGATCTATTACAGCCAGCTTTTCAGGATAGAGGCGGACAGGCCGAAAAGCGTACGCGACGATTACAAAAAATTCCTGGACCAGGAACTGCAGCGCATCACGATGTTCTTTGAAGTGCATAACGCGCTTTACCTTTATTTCCGTGGCGGCGCTACCGAAAAAGATACGCAGTATTTCCTGCGCAGCAGCCTCTACAACAACGAATACCCGACAGACCTGGACGGCGTGCTGGACACGCGTTACTGCACCGTCACCTCCTTTAAGCTCGCGGAACTGATCGCGCTCGAGGACGTCAGCAAATACATTATCGGCAGGCTTGAACAGATCTACGCACTGCCCCGCAACCTGCACTACAAACCGCGCCTCCGCTGGACGGAATCCAAAACCGACCTGGTGGAGCTGGTGTACGCCCTTCATCTTAATGGCAGCTTCAACAACGGGTCCGCAGACCTGAAGCAGATATTCGAATGGCTGGAGAACTCGCTGGAAATAGACTTCGGCAATGTATACAGCAACTTCCGCGACATCAGGATGCGCAAAAAAGAAACGGCTTCTTTCCTGACCCGCCTGAAAGACGGCCTGTTGAAAAGGATTGAGGAAATGGAATGAGCTTACAACTCAGCCGCGACGCGCCGCAAAGCGTCCGGCAGCTCTTGTTTGTCCCAGCAGGCGCCCAGCGCCACGCGTACATATTGATTGTCGCCCGTTAAACTGAACATTCCCCCGTGAGAGATATCGATGTTTTGCCGCAACAGCTTTTGCACGGTTGCGCCGGGATCGTTGCAGGCGATCCAGTAATGGAAGCTGCCCGGGAACGTACGGTATTCCGTGCCATTGAAGATATCTTTCCACATTTCCGCACTTCGTTCCGCCACCGTGCGTTTTTCTTCCATAATATTCTGCAGCAGCCCGCTATGGATCAGGTGCAGCCCGAAATGCAGGAACAGGAGCGATGCTCCGCTGCTTTGCATTCTCACGATATTGCCCATTTCCGGTAAGACGTTTTTCGGATGGATGGCGTAACCGGACTTGAGCATGGGGTTGAATGCCTTGGAGAGGCTGTAAAGATGAATGGTGCGCTCCGGTGCCAGCGCCAGGAAAGAGGGCGGGGGCGAGGCATGCAGGAAACGGTAGGCATCGTCTTCCAGGATATGCACGTCTTTGAAACGGCGCACCACCTCCACGATAGCTTTCCTTCTTTCCAGCGACATCACCGCGCAGGTGGGATTATGAATGGTCGGCTGCAGGTAGACCAGTTTGCAGGGATACTTTTCCAGCGCTTCCGCCAGCTTTTCCGGCAGCATGCCTTCTTCATCCGCTTCAATCACCTTGAAACGATATCCTTCCGATTCCGCACACTGCCTGAAACCCGGGAAGGTAAAGGGTTCTACGGCAATTTCCTCTGTTTTTCCCCTTAACCCGGTAAGGGTGGCGGCCAGGCCGCCGTTCGCGCTGGGCAATATGGTAATGGTATGATCGCCCGGTGTGAAATGCAGCCATTTCCCCAGGATGGCTTCGCCCTGGCTGTCCAGCGGCTGGTAAGGCGGGTGCAGCAGCTCATATTGCCGGCTGGCCGGCAGGCTGCGGCAGAATTCCAGGAATACTTCCATTTCCCGCGGCACGGAGGGGTAGTTAAGACTAAGATTGAGCATCCTGAAAGTTAGGAAATATGATGCTTTCGCGAAGATTATTATCTTTAAAACTTCATAAAATACGTGTAATCCTGTATGATAAGATCTCTTTTCCCGGCGCTGGCTTTAATATGCGTCAGCCTTCTTTCCAGGGCGCAAAATTGCCCTGTGATCCCGCTTCCTTCGCAGAGCACGCCCGTTAAGGCGATATTCCCGCTGAACGACCAGACGCCGCTGGCGGTTTCCGAGCCTTCGCTGCTGGTATCTGCCAATATGCTGCAACAGCAGCTGCTGCAATACGCCGGCATCCGGCTGGCTCTGGCCGCCAGAGCCCCCGGCAACGGCATCCTGCTGAAGAAGGTGAAAGGCGATAACCCTGCCGCCTACTCGCTGGAAATGACCGGCACGCAGGTAACGATCAGCGCTTCGGGCGATGAAGGCCTGTTCTACGGCCTCATGTCGTTCGTACAGCTGGTGCGCACGGCCGGCCCCGTGAGGGCTTCTGCGCATGTGCCCTGCTGGAACATTACCGATAAACCGCTGTACGCCTGGCGCGGTTTTATGCTGGACGAATCCCGCCAGTTCTTCGGCAAAGCCGTAGTGAAAAAACTGCTGGACGAAATGGCTTCCTATAAGCTGAACCGCTTCCACTGGCACCTCACAGACGAGCCTGGCTGGAGGCTGGAGATAAAACAATACCCCCGCCTTTCCCTGGTGGGCGGCATCGGCGTTCACGGCGATTCTACCGCGCCGGCGCGATATTACACGCAGGACGAGATAAAAGAGATCGTGGCCTATGCGAAAGAAAGGCACATTACGGTGATCCCGGAAATAGACATGCCCGGCCACGCTACCGCGGCCAATAAAGCCTATCCGCAGTTCAGCGGCGGCGGCTCCGCGAAATACCCGGATTTCACTTTTAATCCCGGCAAAGAGGAAACTTACCAGTACCTGGCCAATATCCTCAAGGAAGTGAATGTGTTGTTCCCTTCTCAGATGATCCACATCGGCGGGGATGAAGTGAGCTTTGGCTCAGAGAAATGGAAGACCGATCCTGCTGTGCAGCAGCTGATGAAAACAAAAGGATACACCAGTCTGCTGGAAGTGGAACATTATTTCATCAAACGCATGGCCGATACCTTGCTGAAACTGAACAGCAAAGTGCTGGGCTGGGACGAGGTGACAGCGGCAGAGCTGCCTGCCAAAGAAACCATCGTGTTCTGGTGGCGGCACGACAAGGCAGACCAGCTGAAAGGTGCACTGGATAAAGGTTACAATGTAGTGCTCTGTCCCCGCCTGCCTTTTTATTTCGACTTCGTGCAGGACAGTTCCAATATAGCGGGTCGCCGCTGGCAGGGCGGGTTCAATCCCCTCAAACGCGTATACGACTTCTCCCTGGCCACGCTTCCTTTCCCTGTTGGCGATAAGCTCGCCCAGGTAGCGGGCATTCAGGCCAACCTCTGGACGGAGACAGTGAGAACTACCGAAAGGATGTACTACATGACCTTTCCGCGACTGATCGCTTTTGCCGAAGCCGCCTGGACGGCCCCGGCCGCCAGGGATTTCCCGCAATTCGAGCAGCGCCTGAAACAACATCTGCCGCTACTGAAAGAGCAAGGCATCTATTACATGGAATCGCCTAAACTGACACCGGAGCCCATCCGGTAAAACTTGATAAAAGTTGCCGGAAGAGCCTTCCCGTTCATAGGGAAGGCTCTTCTTTTTGGGGTACACTCCCGGTTCAAAGCGCCGGAATTACTGCTGACGGCTCGATCCCAGTGCCTTGTTTTCTACCCGGATTTTGTAATATCTTCGGAGCCATATCAAAACCTGCTTCATGAAATACACAATGCTCGCGGGAATCCTGCTCGCCGCGGCCGCCTGCCAACAGCCTGCTCCGAAGCAGGCCGCGGAAACAGCCCCCGTTAAAGACCAGCATACCCTTTCCAATGCGGACAGCATACAGGTACGCAACCTGGACCTTAATATCGAGGTGGACTTTGACCAAAAACAGATCAGCGGCGTTGCAGCCTGGCGAGTGTCCAACCCCGGCGGCCTGGATGTGCTGAAGCTGGATACTTACGGGCTCGCGATAGACAGCGTGACGGTGAACGGCCGGAAAGTGCGGCACACCCTGGATGCGGCTGTGCCCAACCTCGGCAGCCGGCTGAACATACCGGTGGACGGGCAGGCGGACCTTGTGCAAATCTGGTACAAAACTTCTCCTGACGCTACCGCCCTGCAATGGCTGCAACCTTCGCAGACCATGGGCAAAAAACAACCTTTTCTTTATACACAGTCGGAATCCATTTACGCCCGTACCTGGATCCCATGTCCGGACGGCCCCGGCATACGTTTTCCCTACACTGCGAAAGTGAAAGTGCCCAAAGGCCTTATGGCGCTCATGAGCGCGGAAAACGTGCAGCAACGTAACGACAGCGGTGTGTACACTTTTGCCATGGAGCAGCCCGTACCGGCTTACCTCATGGCGCTGGCTGTAGGAGATATCGCGTTCAAAGCGGTAGACAGCATTACAGGCGTATATGCCGAGCCTGCCATGCTGAACAAAGCAGCCTGGGAACTGGCGGATATGGGAAAGATGGTGACCACCGCAGGGCAGCTCTACGGGCCTTACCGCTGGGGGCGTTATGACGTGCTGGTGCTGCCTCCGGGCTTCCCGCTGGGCGGCATGGAGAATCCGCGGCTTACGTTTGCCACGCCTACCATCATTGCCGGTGACCGTTCCCTCGTATCGCTTATCGCACATGAGCTGGCGCACAGCTGGAGCGGCAACCTGGTGACGAATGCTACCTGGGAAGATTTCTGGCTCAACGAAGGTTTCACCGTTTATTTCGAAAGGCGCATCATGGAAGCCATGCAGGGCGAAGATTATTCAGACATGCTCTGGGAGCTGGGTTTCCAGGACCTGCAGGGCACGGTGAACGAATTGGGTAAAGACAGCAAGGACACCTGGCTGAAGCTGGACCTCCGCAACCGCAACCCTGACGACGGGCTTACCGATATCGCTTACGAAAAAGGCGCGCACTTCCTACGCCTGGTCGAAAAGACCGCGGGGCGCGCACAGCTGGATACTTTCCTGCGCACCTACTTCGACAGCCATGCTTTTAAGACCATGAGCACCGCGCAGTTCCTGCAATACCTGGATGACAACCTCATCAAAGGAGATACGGCCATGGCTGCGAAGATCAGGATCAAAGACTGGGTGTACGGCCCCGGTATCCCGGACAATTGCCCGCGTGCGCCGCAGAAGCGGTTCACCAGGGTGAGCGGAGAAGTAAAACGCTTCCAGGGCGGTACTGCCGCAAAAGAGCTGCAAACCGCAGGCTGGAGCTCCCATGAGTGGCTGTATTTCCTGCGAGGGCTCACCGGCGTCAGCAAGGAAAAAATGGAAGAGCTGGACGCGGTTTTTCATTTCACCCAAACAGGCAACAGCGAAATGGCGGACCAGTGGTTCGTAATGGCTGTGGCGGCGGATTACGGGCCGGCTTACCCTGCGATGGAAAAATTCCTCAGCGAAGTAGGCCGCCGCAAATTCCTCACGCCTTTATACACGGAAATGATGAAAACACCCAAGGGTAAAGAAATGGCGCTTCGTATCTATGGGAAATACAAGCAGAACTATCACCCGCTGGCCCAGGAAACATTGAACAAGCTCGTGAAATAAATAAAGCCGTCGCTGCTGGGAATATCAGGACTGAAGCATGGGAGAGACGCTGCTAAGCCATATCCCGCATGAATTGAAGTGCTCCATTATCCGGAGAGATTGTTTCGTCGCCCCTCGCGCTTTGGCCCGGCCGCTCCTCGCAATGACGGGCTTTTGCAGCCGGGATTTTTTATGGGCTTAATTCCGGATACCGGCGATGAGGTTGACGGTGAGCGCCACTGCAAAGGTGTTCAGGAAAAAAGAAAGGAGGCCATGCACCAGCGCCACCCGCCTGATCTTCCGCGAAACCACCTGCACGTCGGATACCTGGAAGGTCATACCGATAACGAAGGCGAAGTAGGCGAAATCCAGGTAATCCGGTTGTTTGGTGTGAGGGAAGTTCAGCCCGCCGGCATGTTTGGTGACGTCGTTTTCATCGTCGTCGTAATAAAGATTGGCATAGTGGATAGAAAGCGTTGTATGAACGAGCCACCAGGAGATGAGTATGCCGCCAATGGCTACCGGCAGGTAAACCGCCATGGCTGTGCCCCCAGCGTCTTTCGACATTATCAGCAGCAGCACGATGACCATGCTCGCGAGGGATGCCAGCAGGATAAAGCTGTACACAAAGGTCCGCCCGCCATCGTCTACACGGGCCAGCTTGCGTATCTCGCCGATAGAGCGGGTGAAAAATATACTCCAGGTAATAATGATGTAGGTAAGCCCGAAAGCTTCCCAGAGCAGCATGTACAGCACGAGTTCGTTCAGCTGAGCATTGCGTACCAGCAGGTAAACGATAAGGGCCGCCAGGGCGCCTGCCAGTATCTTGTGGAAAGGATGCAATTGCAGCAGCAGGCGGAGGAATTTGTTTTTAGGCTCTTGCAGGGGCATTATTAAAGTTACACAAAAAAAAGCGTGTACCCGTTTGGTACACGCTTCAGTTTTTTTTGCTGGCGGAAGAAGAAGGTTATGCTTTCTGAAGCTTTTTCATCACAATAGCCTCGCCCCAGCTGTTGGTCCTGAGCACGGTCCAGTGCGTGGCGCTTTCCAGGGTGATGGCGTAGTAAGTGTTTCCATCCACCACGTATTCCACGGTACTGTGTATTTTCTGGTCAGGGTATTTGCGGATGAGGGTGGAGATCACTTCCAGCGGCAGCTCAGAATCGGAAATGATGCGTGAAGTGGCGATAAGGGTACCCTCTTTATCGAAATGGGCAGTCACTTTGCTGGCATTGAGCGTGAACTTGGCCATGTAATTATTGTCCGTTTCGTACCATTTCACACTGTTGGCGCCGGCAAACACGCGTTCGAAGGCCAGCTGGACTTTACGGTTGTCTATATCGCGGCCGAAAGAAGCGGCAGCGGAAAGAACGATGGCGGCGAGGAGGATAAGCTTTTTCATGTTATAGAGTTTTTTTGGATTTGAAATGTTGTTTTGTTTTTGTGTTGTTCGATGATGTAAAATTAGCTCCGTGAAAGGCGGGTGGCAAGCGAATAGGTATTAATGGAGGGCCTGAACGGCTATTGTCCGGAATTGGGATTTATGCGGACACCGGTATCTGTGGCGGATTTGAGAGCAATAGTGTATGTAGCGCATTCCGGAAGCCGTATAACCGGTACAGTGACGACCGGTTCCTGAAAAACGGCGATTTTCAAAAGCGGACACTTTATCCCAAAAGCGGACGATTTTTGGTATTTTTAAGCCCATAAACCAACATAAAATCACAGGCGAGGCTGTTTTTCCGTGGAATGTCCGAGAATCTAGATAACGAGATGGAGTTGCTGCAAAAGGTGGCCCGGGGAGACCAGGAGGCTTTCAGGGTCATTTTCGGCCGGCATTACAGGGCACTTTGTTTTTTCGCCACATCCGTCGTAACAGACGCGCAGGAGGCGGAAGACATTGTGCAGGACGTCTTTTCCCGCTTCTGGGACAAACGGGCGGATTTTCCCACCACGTCGGCTGTGAAAGCATTTTTATATATCTCCACCAAGAACGCCTGCCTCAACCATCTCAAATCGAGGGAGCGCCGCAGCGAGCGGGAGAAAGCCTTTTCTTACCTGCACGAAAGCGAGGACCCTGGCGCTTTTGATCCCATCCTGGCTGAAACGGAGATCATCCGCGAGCTGTACCGTGAAATAGAGAACCTGCCCGCGCAGTGCCGCAGGGTGTTTACCCTGAGCTACCTGGAAGGGCGGAAGAACGAGGAGATCGCCCTTGCGATGGGCGTTTCCTACAACACGGTGCGCACCCAGAAACTGCGAGCCCTGAAATTGATCAGGAGCGCATTATTAAAGAAGAACCTGCTGCCCGCGCTCATGGCTTACCTGGCCTTCCTGAAAGGAATAAATTAAATATTTTACTCATTTACGCCGACTTTTTTGAAAAATCCCCAAAAAAGTTCCTCTTTTCTTTCATCGAAACGAAGGGACCGTTGTTTCTATATTAAAACCGCTAAAAATTGGAACCAGATCAACCGTTAATGCAAAGGGCTGCTTACCTGGTGCTCGGCTTTCTGCGAGGAGAGCTGAGCGCCACGGAGCAGGGAGAGCTGGATGCATGGCTGGCGGCTTCGCCGCAGAACAGGGCATTTTTTGAATCGTTGATGGCAGACGGCGTGCTGCAGCAGAAGCTGGCCGCATATGGCCGCACCGATGAAGAGCTTGGCTGGCGGCGTTTCGCTGCGAAGCACTTCCCCGCAGCCGATCTGCATGAAAAACAACAGCCAGTTCCGATCGACATAATTACACGGGAGAACAACCGGCCCGCCATCCGCAACCGCTGGTGGATGGCCGCCGCTGCTATAGCCGTGCTGGCCCTCGGCGCCTGGATGTTCCTGCCCAGGAAGCAGGAGCCCGTTGCCATTGTGCAGCAGCAGGCAAACGATGCGCTGCCCGGCACCAGCAAAGCCGTGCTGACGCTGGCGGACGGCACCAGTGTTCCGCTGGACAGCGGGGGCAGCCAGCTGATCGCCCAGCAGGGCGCCGCCATCAGGCAAACCGGAGGTTTGCTGGAATACCAGCCGCAGGAGGCAGGTGCGCAACCCGTATATAATATTCTGAAAACCCCTCGTGGCGGTCAATTCCGCATTGTGCTGCCGGACGGCAGCGCCGTATGGCTCAATGCGGAATCGTCCCTGCGTTTTCCAGTTGCCTTCACCGGTACGGAAAGGCGGGTGGAAATGACCGGGGAAGCCTATTTCGAGGTAAAGCCCGACGCAGCAAGGCCTTTCAGGGTACAGGTCACTCCCCAGACAGAAGTGGCTGTGCTGGGCACGCATTTTAACATCAACGCCTATACCAACGAACCGGGCATCAGCGCCACCCTGCTGGAAGGCTCCGTGCAGGTAACGGCCGGCAGCGGCTCCCGCAGGCTCAGCCCGGGCCAGCAGGCGAGGGTGAACAGCTCCGGGCAGATCACCGTTGTGCAGAACGTGGACACGGAAGAAGCGACAGGGTGGAAGAATGACATCTTCTATTTCCGCGACGCGGACATTCAATCCGTGATGCGCCAGCTGGAACGCTGGTACGACGTGGAAGTGGAATACCGCGGCCGGGTGCCTTCGCGCCGCTTCCAGGGTGAAATTCAAAGGAACCTGAAGCTCTCCGATGTATTGGAAGGTTTACGCAGCACGGGCATCGGCTTCAGCATAGAAGGAAAGAAAATTATCGTAATGCCTTAAAAACAGAACCGGAGGCGCTTGGACCCGCCCCCGGTGAATGTCAGGAAATATAGCAACCAACTAGTTATTACTATTATCCAAACAATGCAAATCTATGCAATTGAACGATCATGCAAAGGCCCATTCCTTACCTGGGCTTTTTTCAACCAAACTAAGACGCACTATGAGATTAACAGTCGTTCTCATTATTGTGGCCAGCCTGAAAGTATCAGCAGGCACTTATGCCCAGAGCGTATCCCTTTCTCTACGGAACGCTTCCCTGGAGGACGTGTTCACCGCCGTTAAAAAACAGACCGGCTACCTGTTCTTTTATGACCGCGACCTGCTGCGCAGCACGCGGAAAGTGACCATCAACGCGCAAAACCAGCCACTGGGTACTTTCCTCGCGGCAGTGTTCAAAGAGCAGCCGCTGGATTATTCCATCAAAGACAAAACTATTTTTATCAGTCCCAAACCGCTTGTTCCCGCTTCTCCTTCCGCCGCTGGTGTATTGCA
>CBFHAF010000018.1:0-17048 GCA_965653435.1 uncultured Chitinophaga sp. | reverse complement strand
GATCCAGTTTGGTTTCTCGTTTTCCGGGAGTAAATCCGGTTCACTCCCGTCTGGCCTCATTAATAGCGATTGTTCTTTGCGTGCGTACATGCGTACGCCCGTTTAGTTTCACTGTTTGTTTTTTGGAAGTGATTTTCAGCGACTTCCTTTGGTTTCACTGTTCACAGTCCCGCTGGCGTTGCTTTTCAGCGGTTGCTGCTGGTTTTTCAATTGACATCCGAGTTGGCTAAATAATATTCCGATAACGCTTCCTTCCTCCTGCACTTACAACAAATACTCCCGGTGTTCCACCTGGAATCTGGTCCTTGTCTTAACACCTACAGGTTACGTATACTTTACAGGTCAATAACCCTCCTGTGGCTCATTTCCTCCTGCTAAATGCAAAATCGATTTAGCATTATTCGTAAAAAAAAGGCCCGAAGGCTTTTACCGGCAACTCACGGAAATGAAAATGCTTCATAAATGTATAATTTATTTGCGAAAATTAACATCATTTTAAGTAAAAAATATTTTCGTAACTGCTGAAAGGCTGATGCAGAGAGGGTTTGAGGGCAACATTAATTTATATCCGCAATCTGCATCTACGACAAGTTCGGATTTAATTTATTGCGTTTAGACTTATTAAGTTCTGTAATTACAGCACAGATCTTATTAATTTTTTCAATTGGCAGGAATTCAGGGACTAACAAAATCAACATCAATTTAAAACAGGAGGCTAATAACCACAATATCCTGTGTGAGCGGATATAATTCCATTTGTGTTTTGCTCTTGTACCCCACCCTGCGCGATACCGCTTGAGCGTCATTACGTGGAGCCACCGGGATTTTGTTCAGGATGTGAGGAAGTATCTCCATAATATTGGAGCATCCCAATCCGAGGCCGGGAGTTTGCTCCGCCGCTCACGGGCGTTGCCGCTACTGCTTCCCGCAATGGCGGCGTTTTGGGATCGGAATAAATTGAGAGTAATTACCGAGCTCATTAAGTATAAAAAGAGCCCGTCAATCGAAGATTGAGCTTAATTGCGCAGATAAAACATTTTTTACGCAGATCCCCGCTTGATGAACTTCCCTGGCACCTGCACCTGGTTCTTCTTCGTATACCGCTGGCTTTTGTCCAGCTGGTTCATCAGCAGCCCCATGGCTGTTTTTGCAATCTCTTCTATCGTCTGCTGCTCTACCGTTATGCCGGGCGGGTACAGCCGGAAAATATCATGATCATCAAAACAGATCATCGCCATATCGCCGGGGATCTTTAGATCCAGGCCCGCTATGCTTTCCAGGCCAAGAATGCCCAGATAGTTCGTGGAAAAGAATATAGCGTCCATCCCCTTGTTGTCTTTTATGAACTGCTGTATGCTGCGGATGGATTCCTCGCGGGGACTGTTGTAGCCTATTTTCAGTATCTGTTTGTTCTTTACGCTGATGCCATGGCCCCGGAGGGTCTCTTTATAGCCCTGCAACCTGTCCTGCACTTGTACCAGTTCCATATCCACGGTTACGAAGCCGATCTTTTTGTACCCTTTGTCCAGCAAATGTTCCATCCCCTGTTTCACGCCCCCCATATTGTCTATCAGCACATATGGAACAGCCAGCCCGGGGAAATAGCTGTCCATCAGCACCACCGGCCTTTTGTGGGCCAGCAGCTGCTGGATGTCCTTTTCCATGCCGGCTGCCGGGGTGATCAGGTAGCCGTCTACCTGTTGCCGGCTAAGCATACGGATGAGGTCGCTGCCCTTCTGTGCGCTGTTTTCGGTACTGCAATAAACGATGTTGTAGCCGTAGCGGTCCGCTTCGGTTTCGATCACCCTCGCCAGCGCGGCGAAAAAACTGCCGGAAATGCTTTCCACAATGAGCCCAAGGGTCTTGGACTGTCCTGTACGGAGGTTCACGGCCACGGAATGCGGCTGGTAACCGGTCTTTTTGACCACCGCCATCACCTTTTCCGCCAGTTCGTCGCTGATGCGCATCTGGCGTGCTTTCCCATTTAGTACAAACGATACTGTGGAAGGGGCTACTCCCGCCATTTTTGCCACATCCTTCAGGGATAATCGCTTCATTTCCTGGCCTTTCATATCTTTCATGTATACAGCTACAATTTTTGGTTGGCCTGGTGCGGCTCGATTGAGGTTGATTTTGTCTTCAAAAGTGGAATTTACAGCAAAAAACCGGGAATTCAGGGGCCCCTGGGCAATATTATTGCATTCAAAACAATCCCTGCACCGGCTTTGGCCGGCGGCACCCCCACACTGCCGATCTCCTTTGCGGCGGCGCCTTAACGCTCCCGGGCATACTAAATACCCAGGGAATTGTCCACCCTCCGGTAATTCATCCGCCACAAGATATTAGCCAGCTTGCGGGCGGTGTTCTTTACGAAAGTTTCGCTCTTTTCAGGAAAATACACATGCAGGGACTCATGCAAGCTCACTTCCAGGTGCTTGCGGCCCTGCAGCCTGCTGTCTATCACAATGGTATTACAACCGTAGTCAGACATCCCATAGGCTCTCTCCCGTCCCAGTTTCTTATAGATGACTTTCATACTCCTGTATTTGTATTAAAGTTACGAAGAAAGCTCAAGGACGGCGGATCATTATGTGGCGTGTACACGTTATTTCTTCCTTGCTGACCTGCAGATAGGTGAACCTGATATTGCTGTAATTATTCCTGTTGGACATTACCACTGCCAGCCGCTTTGCAATGTTCCCCGAAATGCGCGCCAGTTCCGAGGAATCATTGTCGCAATAATACACGGATGAATTGATGAACGTTACCTGGTAAGTTCCCGTACTGTTGTCGTTCTGCAGTGCAAACTCATCCTGGGCGAGGCTTACCTCGCAGCCGCATTCTTCCTGCAACTGCTCCAGGAAACGTTTTTCGCCGTCGGAAAGAAGCTCCCTGCCGGTATTGCAGGAAATAGTGAGCAGTAAAACCAATATAATAAGCCGGTTCATTTTATGCTTCGCCATTTATACTGAGGTCATATATTTTTTTTCGGGTAAGATTCACTTTCACCTCCCAGAAACAGTCACCGCCATCATGTACGAACCGAATACCGCTGTGCGGTGGCGTATTGTCGCAGTATGCATTCACCCAAACGATCGTTTCACCCCTGATATCCACATAGCCCACATATTGCCGCATATATATCCCCAACTTCTGGTAAACGTGGGGAATGGATTGTCCCTGATTGGTATCCACCGCCTTCATTTGTTCTCTCAGGCATTGTTCTGCCGCGAGAACATCCGCCAGTGAAAGTACTATCTTGAATTTTTCATCTTCTTCCATTTTCCAATCCACCTCTTCAGGCCGGTAAATATAACCAACCAGCCCGTTCATGATCACATACTGGCTCCTGGCAACCACAACTTCTGCAACACGCCGTTCCCAGAGCACTTTTTGCCTTCCGGTCCGCCATTCGTGGATGCGGTTGCAGGAACAATGCAGGATAAGGATAAAAATAACGGCTATGCGGATCATATCATAAAGTTATATAACTACAGGATGCTGTTGTCCCAATTTTTCATAAAACAAAAAAAGGTTGCAGCCCTTAAGCCGCAACCCTGCATCTGCATATGTTCCCGTTAAACTGCTTCTGCTTTAAAGCCCGCTTTCTTCACGGTGTTCTCCACTTCTTCCGCCGAAAGCGTGCTGGTGGAAACCGTCAGTATCTTATCCGGGTTATTGGTGTCCACTTCCCAGTGCGCGATCTCCTTTTCACCGTCCAGGTGAGGGCTTACGGACCTGATGCATCCGCTGCAATTGATGTTGGTCTTGAATTTTAACGTTTTCATGATGTCCGGTTTTTTATGTTTCTGTCAGATTCTTGAAAGTTTTAAGCGAAGGCTGTTGCTCACGACGGACACAGAACTGAGGGCCATTGCGGCGCCAGCCAGCATAGGGTCCAGGGCAAAGCCCGTGATGGGAATGAGCAGTCCCGCCGCAACGGGGATACCGATCACATTGTAAATAAAGGCCCAGAAAAGGTTCTGGCGTATCAGCCGCACGGTTTTCCGGGAAAGGCGGATGGCTTTGGGTATCTGCTGAAGGTCGGAAGAGATGAGGGTCATCGTGGCCACATCCATCGCAATGTCCGTACCTTTGCCCATGGCAATGCTCACGTCCGCCTGTGCCAGCGCCTGGCTGTCGTTGATGCCGTCGCCCACCATCGCCACGGTTTTCCCTTCCTGCTGCAACTGTTTGATGAAATCCGCTTTGCCGGAAGGCAGCAACCCAGCCTGTACGTGACGGATGCCGGTTTCCCGGGCTACGGCGGCAGCGGTTTGCGGATTGTCGCCCGTGAGCATGTATACCGCTATGCCCATATCCTGCAAACGTTTCACGGCTGCGGCAGAACCGGCCTTCACCTTGTCCGCTATGGCGATCACCGCCAGCGCCTGCTGCGCGTCCGCAAACCAGATCACGGTGTGGGCGTTGTTCAGCCATACGTCCGCCTGTTTCTGCAATTCAGCGGGAATAGCAATGCGGTGTTCTTCCAGCAGCTGGCGGTTGCCTGCGTAAAAGCTCTTTTTACCGGATGTTCCCTTCACGCCGCGGCCCGTAATGCTTTCGAAATGTTGCAGCTCCTGCGTGGCGATGCCGTCCAGGTGTTTTACGATCGCCTCCGCCAGCGGGTGCTCGGATTGTTTTTCGAGTGCATGCAGCACGCCGGTGTATTGCAGGCGCTCCTGCTCCGTACGCCACAGCTCGCCGGTTACAGCGGGCCTGCCTTCGGTGATGGTGCCGGTCTTATCGAGGATGAGGGCCTGGATACGGTAGGCTTTTTCAAGGCTTTCCGCGTCTTTGATCAGGATGCCGTTCTCCGCGCCTTTGCCCATCCCCACCATAATGGCCGTAGGCGTGGCCAGGCCAAGCGCACAGGGGCAGGCGATCACCAGTACGGTTACCAGCGCCAGCAGGCCCTGGGTGAGCCCGTTCTGTCCTCCCCAGATCATCCAGGCGGCAAAGGCCAGCAGCGCAATCCCGATCACCACGGGCACGAAAATGCCGGCTACTTTGTCCACCAGCTTCTGCACGGGCGCTTTGGAGCCCTGGGCTTCCTGTACCTTGCGGATGATCTGTGCCAGCAGCGTATCGCTGCCCACCTGTTTTGCCCTGAAGCGGAAACTCCCTTTCTGGTTGAGCGTTCCGGCGAACACATCGCTGCCGTTCTCTTTGGCTACGGCCACCGGTTCGCCGGTGATCATGCTTTCGTCCACATACGACTTACCCCGGATCACGGCGCCATCCACCGGCACCTGCTCGCCCGGCTTTACCAGCAGCACGTCGTTCACCTGCACATCCGCAAGGGATACTATCTCTTCGCCGCCATCCTGGCTGATGCGTGTAACGGTATTGGGCTGCAGGCCCATCAGTTTTTTGATGGCGGAGGAGGTGGAGGCCTTGGCCCTTTCTTCCAGCAGCTTGCCGAGTAAAATAAAAGCGATCACCACTGCTGCGGCCTCGAAGTACACGTGGGCGTGAAGGCCGCGGCTATGCCAGAATGCGGGGTTCAGGGTGTTGAATATGCTGAAGATGTATGCAATGCTCGTGCTGAGGGCTACCAGCGTGTCCATATTGGCTTTGCCGTTGCGCGCCTGCTTCCATGCATTAATGAAGAACTGCCGGCCCAGCACCAGCACTACCGGCGTGGCCAGTGCCCACATGATGTAATTGGCGTAAGGCATTTCCATCCAGAACATGCCGATGATGACAAGCGGGATGGAAAAGATAACGGCCCAAAGCGTTTTTTGTTTCAGGGAGCGGTAATGGGCGCGCTGATGGTCTTCCAGGCTGCCCGTCATATTATCGGTGAGCAGGTCGTAACCTACGGACTGGATGGCTTTTTTCCATTCGGCGGGATTGGCGGCCGAAGGGGAATATTCCACGAGGGCGGAGCTGCTGGCAAAATTCACGGCTACGGAGAGGATGCCGGGCTGCGCCATCAGCATGCTTTCCACGGAGCCGGCGCATGCCGCGCAGCTCATGCCTGTAACCGGGAAGCTTTGTTTTACCGTTTGTTCCATTGTATTCATCATCGTTTCTTTTTGATGATACAAAGGTCCGGCAGAACGGCTGCCCGGCTGTTATACAATTAAGGTAAAGATTTACAAGATTTTCAGCCCGGACCGAAAGACCCTGCAGTGGCCGTTATGGGGCTGGGCATGATCCCGTCAGGCGGGCCTTTTCGGCGCCTCGCCTTTCGTCCTGAACAGGGCGGCCGTGCGCCTGGGGTTGCCTACCACCCATACCACGTCGCCTTCTTCCAGCATCATGTCCGAAACGGGGTTCAGTATCCGCTCTTCCCCGCGCTCGATGCCCACTACCATGCTGTGCGCCAGCTCGCGGATACCGCTCTGGCGGATGGTTTTGCCAAACACCTGGCTGCCGGGCTGCACGTCGTAACGGCGGAGCTCCACTTCGGAACGCGCCTGCTTCAGCGCGGGTACGTGATAGTCGATATAGCTGCGGAAAGCGGTGATCTGCTCGTCCGTGCCGATCACCTGCAAACGGTCGCCGGGATATAGCCTTTCGGACTTGGGCGGGATGGGGATCAGCCGCTCCCCTCTTTCGATGAGGGCGATGTTCACACCGTATTTCTCGCGCAGGCCCAGCTCTTCGAGGGTTCTGCCCACGCCTTCCCAGTCTGCATGCACGTTGAACGAAGCCAGGTGAGCGTCCCAGGGGGCAAGCACGGGCTCTTTTTTCTTCTGCGCTTCAGCCGCGGCTTCGCGGGCGTTGAAGTTGGAGAAGAAGCGGGCTTCCAGCCGGTCGTAGAACACCTGTATGCGCCTGGAAAAAATGACCAGTACGGCCACGATCAGCAGGGTAACGGTGAAGGCTACTCCAAAAGAGAAGAACCGGCCCAGCATAAAGCCGATCAGGAATACGGAAAGTGTGATGCGGGCAATGCGCAGCAACACCAGCGGGCCCTTGTATTTGTTCTGCGCCCGGAGGTTCGAAAACGCCTTTCCCTGCACCTGCCTTACAGCCAGCGCCCAGAGGAAAGGGACCATGGCAATAAATGTGAGCACGGCTGTCACGATCTTGCCGGACCGTACGCCTACCAGCTCATTGGCTTTGGGAAGAATATAAATAGAAGAAAGCAGGCCTATGGCGATCAGTATCACGGAACAAACCACGGTATTGGTGAGGTAACCCTTGAGCAACACCTGCCAGTCCGAGGCCTGTGAGATGGTCTGCGCACCGCTGCTGTAGCGGGCCAGGGACGTTTTCCACTTTTCAGGCAAACGCTTGTCCAGCCATCCGTAAAACGGTTCGGCCACTTTGATCATGTATGGTGTGGTAAAGGTAGTAACAGCAGAAACCGCCACTGCAATGGGATACAGGAAATCGCTGGTCACTTTCAGCGTCAGCCCCAGCGTGGCGATAATGAACGAGAACTCCCCGATCTGCGCAAGGCTCATGCCGGCCTGCACGGAGGACTTCAGCGGCTGGCCGGATAAAACCGCGCCCAGCGTGGTGCTGAGCGTTTTTCCCACCAGGGTGATGACTGTGATGAGGATCACCGGGCCGAGATACCGCTGCAACATCTCCGGGTCTATCAGCATCCCGACGGACACAAAAAATATCGCGCCGAACAGGTCTTTTACTGATTTTACGAGATGCTCGATCTTCTCCGCCTGCGTGGTTTCAGCAAGAATGGAGCCCATGATGAAAGCGCCCAGCGCAGCGGAAAAACCCACCTGCGTAGCCAGCACCACCATCATCAAACACAGGGCAATAGAGGTTACCAGCAAGGTTTCCTCGCTCATCAGCTTTTTCGTTTTCTTCAGCAGGGTAGGTATGAAAAATATGCCGCCGATGAACCAGAGGATAAGGAAAAACACCAGTTTCACCACGGAGATCAGCATTTCCGTGCCGGCAAACTGCTGGCTCACAGCAAGGGTAGAGAGCAATACGAGCAGCACGATAGCGATCAGGTCTTCCACCACCAGTATGCCGAACACCAGCCCGGCGAACTTCTGGCCTTTCACGCCCAGTTCTTCGAACGCCCTGATGATGATGGTAGTGGAGGAAATGGAGAGAACGCCGCCGAGGAAGATACTGTCCATCGTATTCCAGCCCAGCAGCTTACCGGTGATATAACCGAAGCCCAGCATCACCACGACTTCCACGAAAGCCGTAATGGACGCGGAGCCGCCCACCTTCATGAGCTTTTTGAAGCTGAACTCAAGGCCAAGGCTGAACAGGAGGAAGATCACGCCAATCTCGGACCAGATCTGGATATTGTCTTTTTCCTGTACAGTAGGGAACAAATCGAAGTACGGACCTACCAGGATGCCGGCGATCAGGTAGCCGAGCACCAATGGCTGCTTCAGTTTTTTAAAGATCAAGGTAGTAACTGCCGCGGCCCCCAGGATGAGGGCGAGGTCCATAATAAGATTTGGTAAATGAATCATACTCCCGCCTGTTTCGTTATCGATTGTGGCTAAAATAACGAAAAAATCCGGGAGAGCGGGCTGATAAACAACAAGGAATGCAGTACGGTGGCTGCATTCCTTGTCAACAAAGGTCTAACCGGGATTATTAAAATCCTATTAAAATTATTTGCCCGCCCATTGTTTGTAACGGAGCATTCCTTCGAGGAAATAATAATCTGCATAGGACAAAGGCACGTCAATCTCTGATTTGCCGGGCATGGAGCCGGTGCTGTGCATGAGAATGAAGTTGTTGTTCTCCCCTTCCCTGGCGCGGTAAGCCGGCCCGGCAAGGCTCGCCAGGGCGTCAGCGCCGGCGTTCCAGTAACGTTTGCTTTCAGCTTTGCCGGTGTAGCGGCTCAGCTCCAGCAGCGCGGAAGCCATTACGGCAGCGGCTGACGCATCACGGATGGCTTTGGGGATCTCCGGCGCATCATAGTCGTAGTACGGCACCAGGTCCTTGGGCATGTGCGGGTGGTTGAGCATGTAATCGGCGATGCGGCGCGCCTGGTCCAGGTATTTTTTATCTTTTGTTTCTCGGTACATCATGGTGTAGCCATACAGGCCCCAGGCCTGGCCCCGGCTCCATGCCGAAGCATCGGAATGGCCCTGGTGGGTCTTTTTGGCGAGCACCTGCCCGGTGATGGTATCGTAATCAATTACGTGGTAAGAGCTGTAATCGTCGCGGAAATGATTTTTCATCGTGGTGTTCGCATGGTTCACCGCGATGTTGTAAAAGGTGCTGTCGCCGCTGTTTTTTGTGGCCCAGCAAAGCATTTCCAGGTTCATCATATTGTCTATGATCACAGGGCATTTCCAGCCTGCATGATCCCAGCTGCGGATGGCGCCGATGGTAGGCTTGTAACGCTGTATAAGCGAGCGCGAGCTGGTCATCAGGATATCTTTCACGCCCGGCGTGCCTTCCAGCCGCAGCTCATTGCCAAAGCTGCAATACATCAGGAACCCGAGGTCGTGCGTGTTGGTGCGGTACTGGTCCGGCAGCAGGTATTGCTGGCGCTTGAGGGCTTCCTGTTTAAATGCAGGGTCTTTCGTGAACTCGTAAAGATACCAGCAGCTGCCGGGGTAAAAACCGGCGGTCCACCAGTTGTACTTCGCCGTCATAAGGCTGCCGTCTTTATTGGCGGAGCGGGGGAAGAGGGAATCGGGCAGCGACTGCATCATGTGCTTGTACTGCTTTGCGGAGAACCGGAGGCTTTCGTCCGCCAGCGCTTTCATCTGTTTTACAGACAGCTTCGTCTGCGCCTGCGCGTGGAAAGTGCCGCAGGCGAGTAATAAAAAGACAATTTTTTTCATATTGTGGATCATTTTTTCTTTTTGGGAACTCCCGCGGAGCTTTCCCTCGTCACCAGCTGTATCGGCACAATTTCCTGTGAATGCCGGTATGCAGGCGGATGTTTGGCTTGTATGAGGTCCATCAGCGCCGCTACCACCCTTTCGCCCATAGTGGCGGGATATTGGTCTACGGATGTGATGGCCGGTGTTACGATCTCCGTGCGCGGGTCGTTGGAATAACCTACGATCTTGCAATCTTCCGGAACGTTGATGCCGTTTTTGCGGCAGTACTCCAGCAGGGTGATGGCCGTAGTGTCGTTGGTGGCAAAGATCCCGTCGGGGATGGGTTTCTGGGAGAAGATCTTCTCGGCCGTGGCCCAGGCGTTCTCGCGGGTGAGCTCATGGAAGAACACGCGCGATTTGCTGTAAGGCCTTTTATGCCTTTGCAGCGCTTCTTTATAACCCGCCAGCCTTTCCTTGTAAAGGTTGCAGGTGAGCGGGCCGGAGATGTGCACAATGTCTTTACAACCCTGTTCTATGAGGTGCTCAGTGGCGAGGAGGCCGCCGAGGAAATCGTCTCCTTTGATCACCTTCACGTTGTAATCCTTGTTGGGAACGCGGTCGAAGAAAACGAGGGGAATATTTTGCTGTTTGAATATGTCGAAATGAGAAAAATCGGTCGTATACAGCGTGGCTGAAACCGCCAGCCCATCTACCCGCGCGGAATAAAGGGTGTTGGCCAGGGCTATTTCCTGTTCAAGGGAATCGTTGCTCTGGCAGATGATGAGGTTGTACCCGTATTCCATCAGCTTATTCTGGATGATGGTGCTGATGGTGGCGGGGTAGAACATGGAGATCCTTGGAACGATGAGGCCGATGGTCTTGCTTTTGTTGTTGCGCAAACCTGCGGCCATGGCGTTGGGACGGTATCCCAGCTTGCGGGCCATCTTCTTTACCCTGTCCTTCGTTTTCGCGCTGATGTTAGGGTGGTCATTCAGGGCACGGGATACTGTAGACACGGAGAGGTTCAGTTCTTCCGCGATATCTACGATTGTTTTCTCAGAACGTACAGACATATTGTTAGTTGAGTTTACCTGCCCATCCAGCCGCCGTCTACCGTCATAACGGTGCCGTGCACATAGCTGGATGCGTCAGAGGCCAGAAATACGACCGGTCCCGTAAAATCTTCCGGCTCGCCCCAGCATGCGGCGGGGATGCGCTCCAGGATGCTCTGGCTGCGCTTTTCATCGGCACGCAAGGCGGCTGTGTTATCCGTGGAAATATAACCCGGCGCAATGGCATTCACGTTTACGCCACGGGAAGCCCATTCGTTGGCGAAAGCCTTGGCAAGCTGCCCCACAGCACCTTTGCTGGCGGCATAGCCCGGCACATTGATGCCCCCCTGGAAAGTAAGCAGCGACGCGGTGAATATTACTTTGCCTTTCCCCCGTTCCAGCATGCCTTTACCGATCTCCCGGGTGAGGATGAACTGCGCCGTCTGGTTGATGGCGATCACCTCGTCCCAGTACTCGTCCGGATGCTCCGCGGCAGGTTTGCGCATAATAGTGCCCGCATTGTTCACAAGAATGTCTATAACCGGAAAATCCTTCTGGACCGTTCCGATAAAATTATACAATGCTTCGCGCTTCCCAAAATCGCATTGGTAAGCTTTAAAGCGGCGGCCGGTGGCCAGCACTGCTTTTTCCACGTCGCTGCCGCTCAGTTCGAGGGAGGCCGATACGCCGATGATATCGGCTCCGGCCTCTGCCAGGGCCACTGCCATGGCTTTGCCGATGCCCCTTTTACATCCTGTTACCAGCGCTGTTTTGCCTTTGAGGCTGAAAAGATCGAGTACGCTCATTGTGCGGGATTATTTTTTACTTGTAAATTTTAACCCTCACAGGCCTGGCCAGGCGTGCCGCCTGCTGCCGGAGATAAGCAAACCATTGGTCTGCGCCGGTAATAACACCGGCCTTATCCCAGGCTCCCCCTGTGTAGTAAGTTACAGATTTGTTTTTATCCGTTGCGGAAACAGCCAGCAGGTGACCTTTCTCCACTTTCATTTCTTTTACAGGATTCATCACCACGCATCCGATACCGGTAGTGCCGTCTTCACCGTGGCGGGGCTCCCAGTAGCCCATCACGCCGGTCTTCTCATCCAGCCAGATGGTACCGGCTTCCTTGCGTTTGCTGATGCCGACGGCCACGGGCAGCGTGTCCGAATACCTGATCTCCATTTTGCTCAGCTGTGCATGCGCGTCGATGGATACGGTTTTGGTAACGCTCACCTGCCTGCCGTTCACGTTCCAGGGCTCGTACCCCAGCTCGAACGTGGTGCGCAGCGCACCGCTGTCTATGATCCTGTGCCGGGTATAGTTCCTGGAATGCCAGATGCTGTCTGCCACATACGGCGCAATGCCGCCTGCGCCCAGCATAAGGCCCACATGATAATAATCAAGCCCGTCGCCGTCGTCTTTATGATAATTCGTGCGTTTGTACCATTTGTCTATCACCAGGTTGCCGGTGCGTTTATTCCAGAAGTCAACGCCATAGGCCATTTCCTTTGGAGTAGCTTCCAGCGCCCTGCCGTACATGCGGAAGGCCACGCGGTCGTTCTCCCAGGCAAAATCATCTTTCCTTTCCGGCACATAGCGGCCGTAGGTTTTCTTTACGACCGGTTCAGGCAAACCTTCCTCCAGGGTGGCCATTACTTTGCCGCCGGCCACCAGCGGGGCATCCACCAGTATCTTCACCGGTTCTTTGTTTCCTTCGTAGATCAGCTGGTAAGGATATTCCTGGCCTGTAATTGTATTGGTTATCTTGAAAGGCCCCCTGCGCAAAGGTTTCCACTTGTCCGCAAGTTCTTTGTAATCCAGTTCCACCAGGCCCGCGGGAGCACCTGCCGGGTTGTACAGTTCGATGGTCACCGGCCATACCTGCTCTTTCAGGCTGAGTTTCACCAACTCCGAACCTGCCAGCAGGAAAGCGCCTACGCCGTATACTTCTGTATCGTCTGCCGTGGCTGTGCCGGGCGCTGCGGCGATCATCTGCACAAAACCCAGCTTGCCGTTGGGCTGCACGCAGGATTGAAGAGCCGCCCAGCCTTTCACCAGCACGGGGCGGTAAGTTTCTTTCGGCAACAGGCCGTTGTTGATCCCCCAGCTGATGGCGTACAGGAAAAAGCCGGTGCCGCTGGTCTCTTTGGCAGGATAACTTTCCTGGTCCAGCAGCGCCGCATGCCAGGTGCCGTCCGCATTCTGGAGCGATGCCACTTTTGCTGCCATCTCTTTGAACTGCTGCTCGAAAGCCGCACGGGCAGGGTCGCCGGGTTTGATGTTGTTCATCATCCGCACCAATCCGCCCATCACCCATCCGTTGCCGCGGCTCCAGAATACAGGCTGGCCGTTCTTTTCCTTCTGGTTGAAGTAACGCCCGTCGCGGAAATAGAGCTTATGTTCCTTGCTGTAGAGATAACCGGATGTTTTCCACCACAGTTTGATGGCGGTTTGCAGGTACTTAGGATCGCCGGTGGCGGTGGAGAGATAAGCCAACGCGGGCGGGCCCATGAACAGCGCATCGCACCAGGCCCATTCGCGCATGTGAATGTTATTCGTCCATTCAAGGCTTCCTGTGTGCGGCTGTGCCACGATGCTGTCTGCCAGCGCGCGCCAGCGGCGGATCATATGGTCTTCGCCGTAAACGTTGTACAGCTGGGAATAGGTTTGCCCCACACAATAGTCGTCCGCAAAAAAACGGCGGCGGCCCGCATCCCAGTTATTCTGTTCTGCAATATTGATCAGCTGCTGGAAGTATTGCTGCTCGTTGGCCAGTTCCGCAAATGCATACACGCCGGCATACAGCGCGCCGTTGGTCCAGTCGTTTTTGGGATGCTCCCATCCTTCTCTTTCCAGGTGGCGGAACTGCCAGCCTGCCACTCTTTTCATGGAAGCCATGATGGAATCAGGAAAAAGGCGTTCCTGGGCATTGGCGGAAAATGCCGCGCCCAGCGATATGCAGGAGCATATGCACCATTGAGTGAATTTCTTCATGGGATTTGAGTATCAGTTGTTTTCAGTATATGCGTTGCCGTTAATGCGGCCTTGCTCCCGGGAATTATGCTCCCGGTTGTTATCGCAGGTCGGGAATGGCGCAGTGGTCCATATCGCCGTAGTCCAGGTTTTCACCGGCCATGCCCCAAATGAATGTATAGTTGCTGGTGCCTGCGCCGGAGTGGATGGACCATGGCGGTGAGATGACCGCTTCGTTGTTCTGCATCCAGATATGGCGCGTTTCCTGCGGCGGGCCCCAGAAATGGCATACAGCCTGGCCTTGCGGCACTTCGAAATAAAAGTACACTTCCATGCGGCGGTCATGCGTATGCGCGGGCATGGTGTTCCAGGTATTGCCGGGTTTCAGTTCCGTCATGCCCATCTGCAGCTGGCAGGTAGGCAGCACGGAATTCACCAGCAGCTTATTGATGGTGCGGTGGTTGGACGTTTCCTGTGCGCCCAGCGTTACGACGTCTGCTTCAGCCCGGGTGATGCGGCGGGTGGGATAGGCCATGTGGGCCGGAGTGGAGTTCAGGTAGAAGCGGGCGGGCTCCGCGCCGTTCCTGCTTGAAAAGATCACTTCCTGTTTGCCTTTGCCGATGTAAAGCGCCTCTTTAAAGCCTATCTCGAATACTTCGCCATCTACGCTTACCGTACCTGCGCCGCCGGTGTTGATGATGCCCAGCTCACGGCGTTCCAGGAAATAAGCAGCTTTCAGCGGGTCTGCGGTTTCCAGTTTCACTGGCTGTTTCACAGGCATGATGCCGCCGGTAATAAAACGGTCGTAGTGGCTGTACACCAGTTTCACCTGGTCTTCAATAAAAAGAGGGGTGATAAGCAGGGCTTCCCTGGCTTGGGCGGTATCCCAGGTTTTAGCTTCCTGCGGGCTGCCGGCGTATCGAGTTTCTATAGACGTGTTCATCAAAAAGTGGATTTTAAAATGTTCCGTAAGCTAGTAAAGTATCCCCAAAGGTGGTTGATACAGGGTTGAAGGTAATACGAAATCGCGAAAAATGCAAACGTTTGCATTCAATTGCCATAAAACAGTCTGATCTCAATGTTTCCGCGGACTCCCGGCAGGTTTTCCGCCGGCGCTTCCGTACCTTTGATGAAGGTTAATATCCAATCAAAAAAACAGATTTTAGTATTAACGCGGCGTTCTCAAATGCGCTATTTTGCAAATCATGAACACGTATCTTCAGATTCATCCGAAAGACAATGTGCTGGTGGCTTTACAGGATCTACCGGCAGGGCAGCAAATTCAGTTTAATGGCTCAACAATTCAATTGAAACAGAACGTTCCCGCTAAACATAAATTTCCGCTCAAACCGCTCAGCGCGGGCGACCCCGTGCTGATGTACGGCGTACTGGTAGGTAAGGCCGTCACGGCCATCCAGGAAGGCGAGCCCATTACGGTGAAAAACCTTCAGCACGACGCCAATACTTTCCATGAGAAAGACAGCAATACGGAATGGCAGAAACCCGATGTGAGCCGCTGGAAAGACATAACCTTCAACGGTTACCACCGGGAAGACGGCCAGGTGGGCACCCGCAATTACTGGCTGGTGATCCCCATGGTGTTTTGCGAGAACAGGAATGTGAGCGTTATCAAAACTGCCTTTGAAAGAGGGCTGGGTTTTGCGCCCACCGAGGTATACAACGAACAGGTGGCGGACCTGGTGAGCCTTTACAAAAGCGGCAAGCTGGATGCGATCAAAGATTATAAAGCGGAAGAAGCGGCCAAAACCGCGAAACGCAACCCGGTATTCCCGAACATCGACGGTGTGAAGTTCCTCATCCATGAAGGCGGATGCGGCGGTACCCGCCAGGATTCGGATGCGCTCTGCGCCCTGCTGGCCGGTTACATCCACCACCCCAACGTGGCCGGCGCTACCGTGCTGAGCCTCGGCTGCCAGCATGCGCAGGTTTCCATCCTGCAGGCATCGCTTAAAAAGCTCAACCCGGACTTCTCCAAACCGGTACTGGTATACGAACAGCAAACCAGCGGCTCCGAATTCAATATGCTTTCCAATGCCATCAAGGATACTTTCCTGGCGCTGGTGGAAGCCAATAAACAGGAACGCAGGCCCGCCCCGCTTTCCAAAGTGGTGATCGGGCTGGAATGCGGCGGGTCAGACGGGTTTTCCGGCATTTCCGCCAACCCGGCCATCGGCCATACTTCCGACCTGCTGGTGGCCCTCGGCGGCACTACCATCCTCTCCGAATTCCCCGAGCTTTGCGGGGTGGAACAGGAACTGATCAACCGTTGTGAAGACGATGCCACGGCAGATAAGTTCATTACCATCATGCGCGCCTACGAAAGCCAGGCACAAATGGTGGGCTCCGGTTTTTATATGAACCCTTCCCCCGGCAATATCAAGGACGGCCTGATCACCGACGCCATCAAATCGGCCGGCGCGGCGAAAAAAGGCGGCACCTCTCCTGTAAAAGATGTGCTGGACTATACGGAATATGTCACCAAACCCGGCCTCAACCTGCTTTGCACACCCGGCAACGACGTAGAGTCCACCTCCGCGGAAGTGGGCTCAGGCGCTTCAGTAGTATTGTTCACCACTGGCCTGGGCACGCCTACCGGCAACCCGATCGCGCCGGTAGTAAAGCTGGCTACCAATTCCCGCCTCGCTCAACGCATGCCTGATATCATTGATATAGACACCGGCAGCATCATCAGCGGTCAGAAAACCATCGAACAGATGGGTGAAGACATCCTTGATTATGTCGTGAAAGTGGCCAGCGGTGAGATCCGAACCAAAGCGGAAGAGCTGCACCAGGATGATTTTATTCCCTGGAAACGCGGAGTGAGCCTGTAAAAATTCAAGGTGGTTTAGTAAAATATGAGGCGGTGCGCAGGTTGCGCGCCGCTTTTTTTTCGGCATGGCCGTAAATAACAACGGGCTGCATCATGTGATGCAGCCCGTTGTTGAATATTACACTCAATGAAAATTATGCTTCTTCAGGAATTTTCACCTCTTCCATGCGCGGGGCAAAGAGGTGCATGGCGCCCCAGGCCAGCAGGTAAGCACAGCCGCAGATCACGAAAAGAATGCTGTAACCGGTACCGATGTTGCCCAATGCCTTGTAGTGATCCAGCAGCGCGCCTACCAGCAGCGGGAACAGCATGCCGCCGATAGAACCCGCCATACCTCCGATCCCTACTACGGAGCTGAGCGCAAACTTCGGGAACATGTCCGACGCTGTGGTGAAGATATTGGCAGACCATGCCTGGTGCGCGGCGGCCGCCAGGCTGATC
>CBFHAF010000017.1:0-18042 GCA_965653435.1 uncultured Chitinophaga sp. | reverse complement strand
GGAGGAATGGTGAACGCGGTGATGGGAGGGTGTGTTGAGCACAAATTCCAGCGGGCGCGGCAATTTGTTGATGGCCTCGGTATGGATCCAGAACTGGTAAATGAGGCTGATGGCCTGCATGGTCATAACCATGGCGGGATGGAAGCCGATGAGCGGCATCCAGCACCAGAACAGGAATGTGCCGGTAAGATTGCCCGTCCAGGTCTGGCGCAGGGCGGTGGAAAGATTATAGCGGCGGCTGGAGTGGTGGATGACGTGGCTGGCCCAGTAGAAACGGATGTTGTGGCTGAAACGGTGGAACCAGTAATAGGTGAGGTCGTCCGCAAAAAAACAAAGCGCCCATACCCACCACAGGCCGGCGTCGAGGGTGAGGAAGCGGAACTGATAAACGAAATCGTAAACAAGGTAGATGACGCCTTTGATGAAAAGGCCGATGAATACGTTGCCAAGGCCCATGGCGATGCTGCTGACGGCGTCTTTGGTTTCGTAAAGATTGCGGTGGTCCCAGGCGGAGAAGATCACTTCGGCAAGCAGCAGCAGCACAAAACCAGGTATAGCTAAATGTATCGGGTCCATTAGTTACGGATTACGAATGGAGGTGATATTCCTTTTGCCAAAAGTTACTGAATATCTGCGGAATTCAGGCGACATTTCCTAAAAAACCGGCCCCGCATCCGCAATCCGTAGAGAGTTAAAAGAAACTGCCCCACGGTTTGAAGGTGAGGCAGCGTAAATGCATGGTTCCCGTCAGTACGATTTAAAACCTTCCTGCCTTGATGGTAAAGTGGGCGGCGGGGCCGCTCAGCTTTTCATCTGTAATGCCCGTGGTATTGGAGCCGCTCACGAACCGGTACGATCCGCCGATGGCCAGGCGCAGGTAGGAGGTGATGTTCATCTCAAAATTCACATGCGGCTCACCGACGAAAAAGCCGCTGTAATCAAAGTTCTCGCTTTCTTCGACGCCTTTGAAACGCTCGTTCTTCATCACGCCGCCGCCGCCGATCAGCCCGCCTATGGCTACGTGGAAAAGCTTGTTGGAGTTGATGGTATACTCAGGCACGAAGCCGGTGTACCACATGTTCCAGTAAAGGGTCGGGTCCGCAACGTTGCTGCGCGGTGCTTCGATGTTGTTCACCAGCGCATAAGCGCCGGCTCCCAGCATCAGCCTGCTGTTGAGCATCACGCCGGCATAACCGCCCAGCAGGATGCCCAGCTGATCGTCGAACGTGGTGAACTTGATGGTGGGTGCGCCGAAACCGCCTACACGGATCTTCGTTTTCCCGCGGCCTGCCAGGCTCTCAATGGGTGCATCCTGCGCAAACCCGGTGTGGGAGAGCAGTACGGCGGTCGTAATGAAAAATAATGTCTTCAGTTTCATGATCAAACGTGTTTAAGCATTGTTTTCGGGAATGTTATTTCACCATTACGCGTTCTTTGAATTGCACGGCGGATGTACCGAACCAGCCGAGCACTCTCGCGTTGCTGGAGGTATTGACATTTTTCAGGTTGGTGGGTACGTTCTCCAGTATCTTGGCAAACAGCCCTCCGTTGTTCAGCTGCTCATCCACCATATCAAGGAAGGTGTGGCTGGGCTTGGTCACGGAGGCCAGGCGCACGATCACTTTTTCGTTTTCCTGGAAAGGTTTATCCTCGCGGGTGATGGCTTCACTGAGCGGGTAAATGAACACGGAACCGTCCGCTACGTCTTCCTCGAAGGAGCCGTCTATCGGGAATTCGTCTGCCACACGGTTGTCCGTACTGTTCCGGTAGCTGCGCACCCAGTAATAATCGGTGGCGCCCGCAAGGTCCCTGCCGTGCCAGCGCGCATAAAACCCTTCTTCGCCGCTGGCGGCATCTTCCTCGGTCTTGAATTCGTAGGTGATGGAATCTATCACCGGCACTCGTTTGAGCGTGTCGATGGCTTCAAAGGTGGATTCTTTCAGCTCCACGCGCAGCTTGTATACATGGCTCACTACGCCTATGGCTACACCGGCGCCGGGATCGTAGCTGTATTTCCCGTTGGAGAATGCGAAGGGATATACCTGCCCGCTGGTCATATCCGTGAGCGTAACCACGGCATCGCTCACGATGGGGGCAGGGGCCTGGTTGGTGTAGGGCATGCTCTGGGTGATACGTATCTCCTGGCGGCCGGGAGTGTTGGTGATCCAGGCGTCCACTACTGTAAAGGTTTTGCCTTCGGGCACTTCCACGTCTATAACGTCCTCGCAGGCGGTGAATGCCGTGGCGGCGAATATAACGGCGAGTATGTTGATGATCTTTTGCATATGATCGGATGTTGCGGGTAATTAGAATTTAAAGTTGTAAGTGATGCCGGGGATGATGGAACCGATGATGGAAAGCCGTACGGCCTCTTTCTTCGACGGATCGTCCGGGTTCTGGCGGAAATACACGGTGTAGGCGTTCCTGCGGGCGTACACGTTGTAAAGGGAGAACACCCATTCGCCTTTCCAGCGTTTCAGTTGTTTGCCTTTCCAGGTTACGGACAAGTCGAGGCGGTGGAAAGGTTTCAGGCGGTAGTTGTTCCTTTTTTCAGTGGTATTGTAAGGAATGTCCCAGTCCTGGAACTCCAGGCGCGCGTCGGCGAAAGTGGCGGGCGTGCCTGACGCGAACACCCAGTTGCCGCTGAGGCTGAGGCGTTTGGTGAATTCGTGGCTCACTACTACGTTCAGGTTGTGCGTGCGGTCGTACCGGTTGATGAACCATTCGTTGAGGCTCAGCCCGGGCGTTTTGCGCTCGGAGCGGCTCAGGGTATAGCTCACCCAGCCGGTAGTGTTGCCGATGTCTTTTTTCGCATACAGTTCCAGGCCGTAGGCGCGGCCTTTGGAGGCGAGCAGGTCGCCTTCGATGAATTCGTTCAGGTCAAGCTCCGCATTGTCTATATAATCGAGCTGGTCCTGCATGCTTTTGTAAAATACTTCCGCTGATATTTCGAATTTGTCGCCGGGCGCGTTATAGAAGTATCCGGCTGTTACCTGGTCTGTTACCTGCGGTTTTACGTTGTTGGACACTGGCGTCCAGATATCCACGGGAGTGGGGGATGCAGTGTTGCTCAGCTGGTGCATATACTGTGCGCTGCGGCTGTAGGCTACCTTCACGGCGGAAGTGCTGTTGATGCCATAACGGGCGGAAAGGCGAGGTTCGAAGTTGTAATAGTCGGCGATGGTTTTGCCGCTTTCAAACTCTTTCGTGCCGAGGAATCGCTTGCGGGTACCGGCCACAGTGTCCGCATAATAATAAGCGGTGCCTTTGCCGCGGTACTGGAAGCCGGAGTAACGCACGCCGTACTGGATGCCGAACTTGTCGCCGAGTTTCAGCTCATGGTCCAGGTACAGCGCCGCTTCGATGGAATTTTTGTCCTTGAGCGTAATGCGTGTTTCACGCTCGTCTTCCTGAGAAGTGCCGGTGCCGGGTTTAAATGTATAGTAGGTGCCCTGTACGCCGAAATGCAGGGTGTTATTGGCGTTGATGTAATAAGTGAACGCGGGCTTAACGCCGTAGTTGATGATGTTGGAGGTCCATTTGAACCGTTGCTTCACCGGCTCGCCTTCTTCTGTTTTGAATTCCAGGCTGTAGTCGTATTTGGTATAATAGGTGGTCAGGTTAAGGAAGAGGCGGCTGTTGAAGATGTGGTTCCAGCGGATAGATGCTGTATTGTTGCCCCAGTTCATATTGGCTTCGTTGCCGAACCCGAACACGTCGCGGCCCAGATAGGTGCTTACGAACAGGTTGTTGTTCTTGTTCAGGTTGAAGTTCACTTTCGCGGTAACGTCATAGAAATACAGCTTGGTGTCTTTCATATCGCCTTTCAGAAAGGGTTTCATGAGCACGTCCATATAGGAACGGCGGGCGGCTACGATAAAGGAGGATTTGTCTTTCTGCAGCGGCCCTTCTACGGCGAGGCGGCTGAAGATGTTGCCGATGCCGCCGGTAAGGCCGAATTTCTGGTTGTTGCCGTCCTTCATCCTGATATCCAGCACGGAAGCTGTTCTGCCGCCGTATTCCGCGGGGAAGCCGCCTTTGATGAGATTGATGTTCTTCACCGCATCCGGATTGAATACGGAAAAGAAACCGAGCATGTGGGAGGAGTTGTACACGGGCGCCTCGTCAAGCAGGATAAGGTTTTCGTCGCCGTTACCGCCGCGAACGTTGAAGCTGGCCGCGCCCTCGCCCACGGTATTTACCCCGGGCAGCGTCTGGATGGCTTTCAGCACATCCACTTCGCCCATAAAGGTGGGCAGCTTCTTTATTTCGCCTATATCCAGCTTGTTCATGCTGGTATTGAGGGTGTTAATGTTCTTTTCCTGGTGTTTGCTGGTGATCACCACTTCGTTCAGCTGGCGGTCCGACTGGGCCAGCCTGATGTCGTGGCGTTTGTTGGAGGTAAGGTCTACCGTCAGTTTCTGGGCGGTATATCCCATGTAGGAGAACTGTATCTCATGTGTTCCGGCAGGCAGGGTCAGCGAATAGAAGCCGTACTCGTTGGTAACGGTGCCTATGGAAGTGCCGGGCTTGCCGATGGAGATCCCGATGAGGGATTCGCCGGACTGCGCGTCTTTCACGTAGCCGCTGATGGTAAAACGTTGCTGTTGTGCCGATGAACTGAATGCTGTCAGCATGAACAAGCAAAAGGGCATAAGCCAGTTTGCGATCCTTTTCATTTGGTTTTCAGGTTTTTATATGTTAAATGGAGAAAAAGGGAAGGTGGTTTCCGTCATTTTCCGAAAGTATGACGTGCAAAAGGGAAGTTACCCCTACGGGAATAAAATAATTCACAGAATCATCTTGCAGGGGTTAACTGATAAACGTCATGTTTTTTCCGGTAAATTGAGTGCAATTTTAGTTTACTCCAGTACGGAACACTGGTAGCCGAGGCTGCATACGAGGGAGATCACATGCTGTTCTTCCAGCTGCTGGCATACTACGCGCAAAACCTTGTCGCAATCTTCCAGGTCCAGCGTGCAGGCGGTAACAGCAAAACGGCCGGTTACCGCGTCTATCACCTTATTCTTATCCTGCTGGGTAGAGATATTTGTTTTGAAGATTCCGATCATGTGCCTAATTTGAATAATTTCACACAAAATTCGGACCCGCGCGGCAAACCTGCTTATACCAAACGGATTATTATTTATACTTAACGGATTATTATGCCTGTAACCATTACCAACGAGAACCGCGAAATCCTCTTTCACGATAATACCGTGTATTCGGCGGAAATGTTCATGAAACCGGAACTGGTTGAGCAAACCCACCGTATGGAGTTTAAGTTCGGGAAGGCTGAAATGAAGGAGTTCCACTTCGACGGGTTTATGCTGGGCTTCGGAAGCGCCATCGTGAACCAGCCCCTGCACATCGAAACCAGCGAGGAATTGCAGCGTGTAGGCATGCACTTCATGATACGCGGCCAGGTAACCTCCCAAATCAGGGGGGCTGCCAATAACCTCGTTACTTCCAGCCACCAGCATAATATTGTTTACAATCCTGACGCCGAAGAAACGATCCACCTGGAACGGCAGCCGGACCTGCAGATGTTCGGGCTGGGCTTCGTGAAGGATAAATTCGTGCAGCTGGCTGCCAACAACGGCCCTGTGCTGGACCGTTACGCGGAGAACATAGCCAACAACAAGCCCGTGTTCCTCACCCGCGGCTACCACATTACGCCCCGCATGATGCAGGTGATAGAAGAAGTGCAGCACTGCCATTTCACCGGCGGCCTGAAAAAGCTGTTCCTGCAATCCAAGGCCATCGAGCTGCTGGCGCTGCAATGTGAACAGATAGAATCCGAATCGAGGCGCGGAATTGAAAACCAGAAAGTATCGAGAACGGACGAGGAAAGGATATACCATGCCCGCGACCTGCTGCTGAGCCATGCGCAGGAGCCGCCGTCGCTTTCCGAGCTGGCGCGCAAATCGGGGCTGAACGAATTCAAGCTGAAGAACGGGTTCAAAAAAGTGTTCAACAACACGGTCTTCGGTTACCTGAACGATTACCGGCTGGAACAGGGCAGGGAGATGATGCGGAAAGGAGAGCTGTCTTTCACCGAGATCGCCGATACGCTGGGTTATTCATCGTTGCAGCATTTCAGTAATGCATTCAGGAAAAAGTACGGCATGAGCCCGAGGGAAGTGAAGAAATGGATGTGATAACATTTATTTAAACATAAAAAGCGGCTGTATCCGAGGTGGTACAGCCGCTTTTCGTTTATCAGAACTTCTCAGCGTTCAACTTTGAAAACGCTTCGAAACTAACCGGTTCTGCACCGGTAATATCTTTCACTGCCGTAGTTGTAGCGGCACTGGCGCCGCTTCTCATGGAAGCGAGCAGCAGCGCAAGGTATTGGGCCACACTGTCCGGCGCGCCCTGGGCTTTCATGCCGCTGAGCAGGTCTGCCTCAGAGATCGGGAGATACGTGATTTTCCTGCCGGAATATTTTGTGATAATATCCGCCACCCGGTGATGATCGATCGCTTCCGGACCTGTGAGAGTCAGCTCCTGGTTGGAAAGGTTGTCGTTGAGCAGCAGTTCAACGGCCACAGCGGCAATGTCTGCCGTGGAGATCATGCTGCATGCCGCGTCGGCGGCTGCGAGTATGATCTGGTTGCTTTCTTTGACGGTGCCGCTGAAGGGGCCTTCCGTAAAGTTCTCCATGAAAAAGTTGGCCCGCACGATGCCGTATGGGATGCCTGACTGCTGCAGGTACAGCTCTATCCGGCGAAGCGGTGCGCTGTCATGGTTTTCCACGCCCATGGCGGAAAGGAACACGATCTTCTTCACACCCGCTTTTTTCGCTTCATCCATGAAAGGGAACAGTTTGGCGGCTGCGTCCGCATCAAGGGGAAGGGCGGAAAGGAAAACCTTGTCCACACCGGCCAGTGCCGGGGCAAAGGTAGACGCGTCTTCCTGTACTAGGCGTACCGGTGTTACGTTCGGAGCAGGGGATCGGAATTTTTCAGGCGTACGGGTGGCGGCTTTTACCTGCACGTTTTTCGCGGCAAGCAATTTTACGAGCTCTTTGCCTGCAAGGCCGGTGGCGCCTAATACTAATACGGTGTCTGACATATGCTTTATTTTTAAAATTGTTATAAAAATTATTACAGTTATGGATAAAAAAAATTAGAAGTACTTACGGGTGAATTCTTCCAGGGTAATGGCATGCAGCTGTTCGTACACCGCATTGTCGATACCGGTGAACAGGCTGTTCAGCGCTTCGTTGATCTGCTTGCCCACGCTGCAGGCAGGGTTGGGCGTATTGGGGGCGTAGCTGAAAATATGCTCTTCTTTCACAAGATTGAACACCTCGGACATCCGGATGTCTTTGGTAGGCCTGGCCAGCTTGTTGCCGCCGTTCTTGCCCTCCTTGCTTTCCACCAGCCCCGCTTCGCGCAGCATGCTCAGCTCTTTCCGCACCAGCGCCGCATTGCTGTTCAGCGAACTGGCAATGAAGTCGGAGGTGAGCCACTCACCGGGGTAGCTGGCAAGCAGGGAAAGGATATGAATGCTGATGGCGAATTTGCTTTTGATCAATTCTGTAATTTTTTTGATTACAGTACAAAGGTAAGGGGAAGAATGATTCCTTCCAAAATTTTCAGCGGAAAAAAAGAAAAAGCCGGCTGGGATCATCCTCAGCCGGCCTGTTCATATCGTGGAACCGTTGATATTTAGAGTTTTACTGCCTGTTTAGAGACCGTTTCAGCCTGTTTAACCACGTCCTGCACTTTTTCCTTGTCTCCGGCAACAACCGGGGTATTGCGGTGCAGATCGGCCAGGGTGGGAGCGATAACGAGCGATACGATAGACATCAGTTTGATGAGGATGTTCATGGACGGACCGGAGGTGTCTTTGAAAGGATCGCCTACGGTGTCGCCGGTTACGGATGCTTTATGCGGCTCGGATTTTTTGTAGAATATCTCACCGTTGATCTCCACGCCTTTTTCGAAGCTTTTTTTCGCGTTATCCCAGGCACCGCCGGCGTTGTTCTGGAACATGCCCATGAGCACACCGCTCACGGTAGCGCCGGCCAGGAAACCGCCCAGCACTTCAGGCCCGAAAATAAAGCCCATCAGGATGGGGGAGAGCAAGGCTATCGCGCCGGGCACCATCATCTTTTTAATGGAAGCCTCGGTGGAAATGGCCACGCATTTATCGTATTCCGGTTTGCCGGTGCCTTCCATAATACCGGGAATGGTACGGAACTGGCGGCGAACTTCTTCCACCATGCTCATGGCCGCTTCGCCTACCGCGCGGATGGCCAGGGAGGAGAAGATGAAGGGGATCATGGCGCCTACGAAGAGGCCCGCCAGTACATCCGCTTTATAGATATTGATCGCGTCTTCGAGATCATAACCATTTGCCTTTACAACGCCTACATACGCTGCAAACAGCGCCAGTGCGGTAAGCGCGGCGGAAGCGATCGCAAAACCTTTACCGGTGGCGGCGGTGGTGTTACCCACAGCGTCGAGGATGTCGGTCTTTTCACGAACGTCTTTCGGCAGCTCGCTCATTTCGGCGATACCGCCGGCATTGTCGGCAATCGGGCCGAAGGCGTCGATAGCCAGCTGCATGGCGGTAGTGGCCATCATGCCGGCTGCGGCGATCGCCACACCGTAAAGGCCGGCCAGTGCATATGAACCGTAAATACCGCCTGCCAGCACCAGGATCGGCAGCATGGTGGATTCCATGCCTACGGCCAGGCCGCCGATGATATTGGTGGCATGGCCGGTGGAAGACTGGCGGATGATGGATTTCACGGGACGTTTACCCATGGCGGTATAATATTCTGTGATGATGCTCATGAGCGTACCTACCACAAGGCCTACGATGATCGCGCCGAAAACGCCGTTGCGCGTGAACTCGTGGCCGCGGAGGGTCATGCTTTCCGGCAGTATCCAGTTCACAGTGAAGTAGCACACAATGGCTGTGAGCACGATGGAGCCCCAGTTGCCCATATTCAGCGCGCGTTGCACGGCGGCAGTGTTCAGCCCGCTGCTTTCGCTGATGCGCACGAAGAAAGTGCCGATGATGGAAAGTATGATACCGATACCGGCAATGAACATCGGCAGCAGCACAGGGGCGAGGCCGCCGTAGTTGTCTGTGGAAGTTGTCTCTACGCCCAATACCATCGTGGCCAGCACGGTGGCTACGTATGAACCGAAAAGGTCGGCGCCCATACCGGCCACGTCGCCCACGTTATCGCCTACGTTATCGGCGATGGTGGCGGGGTTGCGCGGATCGTCCTCGGGGATGCCCGCTTCTACCTTACCAACCAGGTCTGCCCCAACGTCCGCCGCTTTAGTATAAATACCGCCGCCTACGCGCGCAAACAGTGCGATACTTTCAGCGCCGAGGGAGAAACCGGTGAGCACTTCGATGGTCTTGATCATTTCCGCGGTATTGGCTTCTGCGCCGAAATACCCTTTCAGGATAATGAAGAGGCCGCCCAGGCCGAGCACGGCAAGACCTGCAACGCCCATCCCCATTACGGACCCGCCGGTGAAAGAAACCTTCAACGCGCGGGCGAGGCTGCTGCGCGCTGCCTGAGCAGTACGCACATTGGCCTTGGTGGCTATTTTCATGCCTATAAAACCGGCGGTCGCGGAAAATATCGCGCCGATGATAAAGGCCAGGGCGATCGTCCAGTCAGAGTTTTCGTGGGAATATCCCATGTAGCCCAGCAAGAGGGCCGCGATGATAACGAAATAGGTGAGGATCTTGTACTCAGCCTTCAGGAAGGCCATAGCGCCCTCTGCGATGTGTTTGGCAATGTCCTGCATCCTTTCATTGCCGGCATCCTGGCGGGTAACCCAGGCACTTTGGATAGCTGTGAATAACAGTGCAATCAGTCCGAACAGTGGAATAACGTAAACTATACTCATACTCATAGAAGCCTTTTAAAATTTACAAGGTTGACGAAGATAATGTATTAGAATTTATTTTACTAGTGCTCTCATATATTCACTAGAAGTGTAATATGGACGTTATTTCCGGATATCCAGGTATGCCTGGCCAAGGTAATGAATGATGTCTTCGGCAACGAGGGCTTCTTCTGAAAGGTCGTCTGCGGCCAGGTCTCCGGCCAGGCCGTGCAGCCACGCGCCCAGCAGCAGCGCGGCTTTCGGGGTATACCCCTGGCTCAGCAGGCCGGTGAGCACACCGGTCAGTACGTCCCCGCTGCCGGCTGTGGCCATGCCGGGGTTGCCGGTGGGATTGAAGTAGACCGCCCCATCGGGGCAGGCCATGGCGCTGTACCTTCCTTTCAGCAGGATGTACAATTGCAGTTCCCGGGCCTGGCGGGAAAGGAGGCGCAGCCGCCCGAAGTGATCGCCTGTTTTGCCGAAGAGGCGTTCAAATTCTTTGGGATGGGGGGTGAGGATGGAATCTTTGGGTATCTCCGCCATTAAAGCCGGATATTTCCCGATAATATTCAGCGCGTCCGCATCCAGCACCATGGGTTTGTGATAGGCCTGCAGCAGGCGTTCCAGCGCTTTGGCGGTGATGTTTTCCATGCCAATGCCCGGCCCTATGCCGATGGCTGCATAATCCGGCGCCTGGCGCAGCCTGAAAGGCTCGTCGAAGTGGGCGGAAAAATGCGGCTGCTCTTCCGCCAGGCACATGGCTTCGGGCACGGCGGTCTGCATGATCTCGTACCCGCAGCGCGGGATGTGCGCGGTAACCAGGCCTGCTCCTGCGCGCAGGCAGGCGCGGGTAGCCAGCAGCGCGGCGCCCATCTTCCCGAAGCTGCCGGCGATCACGAGCGCATGGCCGTAGGTCCCTTTGTGGGAGAACGGGTCGCGCGGCCGGTAGATGGTACGGATGGTGGCGGGGTCGGTAAGATGGTATTCCGTTTGCACCTGCGCCGTATAATCAGGGTGTATCCCGATCTTCAGCAGCTCGGTCTTCCCGGTACGCTCCGCATTCTCCGGCAGCAGGAAAGCGAGCTTATAGAATTCGAAAGTGAGGGTATAACGTGCATGTATACACGGAAAATGCACTGAACTTTCGTCGGCCATCATGCCGGAAGGCATATCGATGGAAACGATGGTATGGCGGTGCTGCTGGTCGTTTATTTTATGGATCACACCGGCTGCCCAGCCTTCCACGGGGCGATTGAGTCCGGTGCCGAAAAGGGCGTCTACGATAATGCCGGGCTCTTCCAGCGCCGGGAATTCCGCCAGCTCGCGGATGTGCTTCAGCCCGGGGTAATAAGGCTGGTTGGCTGCATTATCATCGGATGGTTTATCTGCCGTATGCACCAGCCACGCCTGCACGTTAAAGCCTTGTTCCTGCAGCTTCCGGGCAATCACCAGCCCGTCTCCGCCGTTGTTGCCCATTCCGCAGAAAATGTAGTAGGGGGGCGGCGTTTCACCGAAGGTATGCACCATCCACCCGGCGCATTCCGCAGCGGCGCGCTCCATCAGCAGCAAGCTGCTCACGGGCTCATGCCGGATCGTATAGGCGTCTGCCGCCCGTATCTGCTGTGCGGAAAGTATCTTCATACTCTCCCAAGATAATAAAAAACCGGCTGCCGCCGGCAGGTCGTTGTTATGCATAAAAAAACGGCTGCTTCACGGGGAAGCAGCCGCCTGAATTTTCATTCTTCAGTCTTATTTGAATGTATACCTTACGGAGAAACCACCGATCTGCTCGCCGATGAAATCGTTGTAGCCGTTGAAATTCACGTACGGCTTGAGGTCGGCGCTGAGGTTCAGCGGGATGTTCTTGAATGTATACTCCACGCCGAAGATGCCATCCAGGCCAACGGCAACGTCGGTGCCATCGCCCCTGCGGCGGCCATTGTCCCAGTAATAATCCCTCCAGAAGCCGAGGTGCGCACCGCCGCCTGCATACATATTCCACTCAGATTTGCCGAATACATTCCAGTGGTACTCGTAAAGACCGGTAAACGTCACATTGGAAGCATCATCACCGTTCTCGAAATAGTGATGCACGATGCCTTCAATGGCGTGCGGCCCTTTGATGAAGTGCTTTACGGTGAAACCTGCGAGCCAGGGATTAACCCTTAAGCCAAGCGCGGTATGGTAATCTGCCGGAGAGCCTCCGCCGGATGTTCTGCGCTGTGCATTAGCCTGGAAGGCCATCAAAGAAAGTACTCCGAAGAGCAACAGGATCCTTTTCATATGTTCGTCTTTAATTAAGCTTGTTTCATTTCTTCCGGCCGAAGCGGTACCGGGCCGATATGGCAAAGTCCGCCAGGTTGGGAGAGGTGGTGAAATGTATCGCAGGTTTCCAGTCCAGGCTGAGGTTCAGCGGTATCGCGGGAAAGTTGTAATTGATGCCCGCAATGCCATCCACACCTGCCAGGAATTTCTGGCTGCCATCTATTTCCCTTGTGCCGAGATGCGCGCCGCCGCCTGCATACCAGCCGAAGCCTTCAACGGTAAGGGCGGAGAGGTCCCAGTGATACTGGTACAGCCCGGTGACGGAAAATGTTTTGTTATACAGGGCCACGATTCCTTCCGCTGCGGAGCGGTCCGTGAAAAAATACCTGCCTGTGATGCCCAATGGCAGGCCTAGTCTTACGCCTGCTTCAATTTGTCCGGCTGCCTGCTGTGCCCTGGCGCTTACGGTAAAGCCCAAAGCCAGCATGGCCGCGATAATGCGATACTTCATGCGATTAAATATTTGCAATAACAATGCCAAAGGCGGCGACAGAAGGGAAATCCGGTTGTATAGGCTGCTTCAAGAACGGCTATTCGGCCAATTTATTTTGAACGGGCCGCATTGGTTTTACGGAGGGATCTTTAGTGAATACTTTCAGGAATATAAAACCGGCAACAGCGGCGATAACGGATGCGGCGATAACGGACATGATGGATACGACCTGTATCTCTGCTTCGTTGAACGCCAGCGTGGCGATAAAGATGCTCATGGTGAAACCGATGCCGGCGATCATGCCGACGCCCCACAGCTGTTTCCAGTTGGTTTGCGCAGGCAGGCTGGCCAGCCTGAGCTTCACGGCGATAAAACAAAGGAGGAATATGCCCAGCGGCTTACCGATCACGAGCCCCGTCATAATGCCAAAACTAACGGTGTGGCTGAAAGCGTTCAACAGGTCGGCCGGGAAAGTGATCGCTGTATTTGCGAGCGCAAATACGGGCATGATCAGGAAGTTGACAGGATCGTGGAGATTGTCTTCCAGGGAATGCACTTTGTCCAGCGGGATGGTGAACGCCAGCAATACGCCGGCAATGGTGGCATGGATGCCGGAGTTGAAAATGCAGTACCAGAGCAATATTCCCGGGATAAAATAAAAGATGAGCCGCTGTACTTTAAAATAGTTCAGCGCCAGCAGCAATGCAAATATGCCCGCACCTGCGTACAGGTACATGGTATGCAGCTCGGCGGTATAAAATATCGCGATGGTGAGGATGGCCCCGAGATCGTCTATGATAGCCAGGGCGGTAAGGAACACTTTAAGGCTCAGCGGCACGCGCCTTCCCAGCAGGGAAATGATGCCGAGGGAAAATGCAATGTCCGTTGCCATTGGAATTCCCCATCCGTGATGATAATCGGTATGATGATTAAAGGCTGCGTAAATAAGGGCAGGGGCGACCATCCCGCCAACGGCGGCCAGTGCGGGCAGCATGGCCTTGCGCACGCTGGCCAGCTCGCCCACGGTCAGCTCCCGCTTTATTTCCATTCCCACCAGGAAAAAGAACAATGCCATGAAACCGTCGTTGATCCACAACAGCCAGGAATTGGGCAGGTGCAGCCCGTGGAAATCGTAATGATGCCCGGCGGCTGCGTCGAAAAGATCGGTGAAAAAACGGATGTATGGCTCCTGCCAGGGTGAATTGGCAATGACCAGCGACAAGATGGTACAAACGATCAGGACAATTCCTACTGCGCGGCTATCTTTTAAAAACTGGAAAATAGGGGAAAGTACGCGTTTCCTGATCGATTGTCTTACTGTCATCTTATAGGTTTACGTGAATGATTATTGGCCTATCAGCTCGTATTTCGATTTGGGCTTGCGGTGGATCTCCCACTTGAAGCCCGGCAGCAGCTTCTGTTCTTCGGGCATTTGTGTGAAAGGGTACATCGTGGCTTCGGGCTCTTTCACAAACACGATCCTTTCCAGTTCGCCTTTCTCAAAATATACACGGGTATTGGCGGACAGCAGGCGGTTGATGCTCACGAACGCGCTGTCGTCGTCCTGCACGTAATAAATATTTTCCGCGTTCCCGTTCACATACATGGAGTCGAGCTTTTCGTCGCCGAAATAACCCAGGATGGTATTGCCTTTTATCTGGTTGTACATGTCCGGCCCCGGGCTGTTCACGATAAGCGCGTTCTGGTCCAGCAGGAGCTTGTCCGCCTTCTGGTTTTTGGTAAAGAGGAAAATGGTGTCTCCCGTGAGCTGGTTATTGCTCGCCCACAGCACAGGATCGCGGTAGAGGCGGAACACGGAGTCCACGCTGGAATAATACACGCTGTCCGCCACGCCCTGCAGGGAATCGGAGTAGATCTTCACATGATGGTAGGCGATGAGGAAACGTTTTTCAGCGGTGTCGGACCTGTTGGTGGCGGATGTATCGCCACGGGCAATGCGGGCGCTGTCTTCTGCCAGCGTGGCGCTGTCTTTCACGATGGGTATGATGCCGGAGAACAGGGTGTCTCCCGCTACGAAAAGCGTATCGTCTTTCCCTTCGAGCAGCATCACGGGCTTTTGGGTGGCCAGCACTGTTTTCACGTTCTGGTTAACAATGCCGTAATTGGCCAGCACGGCCACTTTCTGCGCAGTGTCCCTCCATATCATATTGCCGGTGGCGATGGAAATGCCGGTAGCTTTGTCGGTCTGTATTTCGTTGGCGGTAAATGTATTGGTGCTGTCCTCGATGGTCGGGCGCTGGGCGAAGTTGCCGTAGCCCAGTTCCGTGTTGTAATACCCGGAGGTTACATACATGGTCATCTTACCGTCGTTGATGGTGGTAGGAGCCATGATGGTGGCTATTTTGGTAACGGAGTTGTACATCAGGGTGTCTGTTCCCAATGTAAAGCCCGGGTCTACCACCACCACTTCTTTTTTGAAGTATACGTCTTTGGTTTCACCGTAATAAATGCCTTCGCGGCTGGTGAGCACAGATTCCCCGTTCACCAGCTTGCCGCCCTGGTCGTAGGTGCCTATTTTGGTGTTCAGGTCGTAATTGAGGGTGGGGCTGGTGAGCACGATCTTGGTGTCCGTCAGTTTGGCGTTGCCGGTAAGGGTGGCCAGGCGCTGGTTGCCGCGGTAAAGCAGCTGGTCCGAATAGGTATGTACGCTGTCGTCCTGGTTGATGTGCACATGGCCCCAGGCTTCGATGATATTGGTATTGGCGTTGAAAGACGCGCTGTCGCACGAGAGCAGGCTGGTGCCCTGCTTGAAGATCACGTCACCTACGAAGCGTCTTTCGCTCAGGGTGTCCGTTTGCAGGTTCACCACGCTTTTGGCCTGTATCAGCTGGATCTTTTTGGAAGTATCTTCCTGTACCGGCACGGTTCCCGGCCTGTTCAGCGGCAGGCGGCCCGGAGCGCGGTAAGCGGCGGCCAGCAACCCGGAAGCGCCTATTCCTCCTAAAAGAATGAGGCCGTATAATGCGTTCTTGAACATGTTCTTATTGTAATTGAGCCGTGTCTGAAGGGATAGGCACTACTTTGTTCTTCCTCCCGAACACGCTCAGGTGCACATATCTCCAGGGATTGTACCGAAGGTCTTCCAGCAGTTTGTTGAGGCTGCTGAGAGAGCTTTGGAGGTTGTTATACGCCTTCCTGTCGTTTACCAGCATGCCGAGCGTACCGTCTGTGCTGCTCACTTTGGCCACCACGTTGTTCAGCCTTTCCATGGTATAGCGCAGCTGGTTGATGGTCGTATCCAGCTGGCCGTTGGCGAACGAGCCGGAAGCCTTGTCGAAATTGGTGAGGATATTGGAGATCTTGTCGTTGTTGTTCTTCAGGTTCTCCGATACTGCGGCGAAGTTGTCGAAAGTGCCGGAGATCTTGCCTTCTTCCGCCAGCATGCCGTTGATGGAGCGGGTGGCCATGGACAGGTTGTTCATGGTGCCGTTGAGGCCCGCGATGGCGGTGCGGAGATTGTTTTTGGTAGTGGTGTCGAACACGGAGTTGACGGTGATCAGCAGGGTGTCTACCGCGCCGAGGGTGGTTTCCAGTTTTTTCACGAGGGGGCTGAGCTGTTCTTTCAGCGCGTCTGTGATGGAACCGTCTACCGCTGCGTAAATGGTGTCCTTGTTCTTCAATACGTCGTCCGTATTCCCGAAATCGATCTCCACTTTGCGGGTGCCGAGCAGGTCTGAGCTGATGCGGGCTACGGAGTTCTTAGGGATCTCGATGTCTTTATTGATCTGGAGGGTCACCAGGATGCGGCCTGCGCGTTTGTCCATCACCTCGAGGCTCAGCACGCTGCCGATGGCAAGCCCGTTCACCATTACGGCATTGGAAGGCTGGAGGCCGTTCACCTGCTGGTATACGGCGTAAATGGTCTTTTTATTGGAAAAGAGGCTTCTGCCTTTGAGGATATTAAAACCCAGGATCAGCAGCACAATGGCAACGGTGGTCAGAATACCTACTTTTGTTTCATTATTTATTTTCAGCATCATCATATGAAGTTCGTGTCGCAAAAATAGTTAAAACAACGGTGCGGCAGTTGTAGGTAGACAGAATATCTGCAAAAGGCGGGCCAATGGCTGGGGCTCAGTCGATGCGGTTGCCATCTTTATAGGTCAGCATAAAGGCGTCTGAAAAGCCCTGCTTGCGGGCTTTATAGACGGCAGCCTGGGCTTCGGCTTCCGTGCGGAAGCTGCCCCATATATATTTGTTAACTTTTTTCTTTCCCTGCTTAAATTCCTCACGTTCAATGGTTCCTTTCAGGTTTTTGAAGAGGGTGTTGGTGCGGGCGTATACTTTTTCGGTGGTCATCAGCTGCACCCTGTAGCTGAAGCTTTCCGGGTCCGCCGCGGGGGCATTGGGGGTTTCGGTGGCGGTACTAACGGTGGAGGATATATGGTTCACCACCTGCCTGGCAGGGGCAGGGTCGGGGGCAGCGGCGCCGGTGGCGGGAGTTTCCAGTACCGGGCGGGGCACTTCGCCGCCGTTCTTGTATATCCTTTCCAGTTCGTCCTTGTATCTTTTTACCGCGCGGTAGATGCAGGAAGCCATTTCATCCTGGCCGTTGGCGGAATTGAGGTAATTCTCTTCTTCAGGGTTGCTGATGAAGCCCAGTTCCACCAGCACGCTGGGCATGGCGGTGGCGTGCAGCACGAGGATACCCTTTTCATTGCGCTGGCGGGCGCCGCGGCTGATACGGCCCACACGGGTGAACTCGTCTTCCACGAGGGTGGACAGGCGGAGGCTCTGGTCGAAATAAACGTTACGGAGGGTATTGAGCATGATGATGGTCTCCGGGTCGCGGGTGTCCATGATCTGCTGTGTTTCTTCGGAATTGGCGTCGAACACGATCACGGAGTTGTTCCGCAGCGATTCGGTCTTAGCATTATTCTTGCTGGTGGCCCATATATAGGTTTCCGTGCCCTTGGCGGGGTTGGGGTAGCTTTCGTAGATGGGTACCTTGCGGGTGCGTTTCCTTTTCTTTTTGTCCTTATAGGTGACGGTCCTGTGCCCCACGATCCGCTTGATGTCCGGCGCGGCGTTGCAGTGAATGGATATGAACAGGTCACCTTTGGCTTCGTTGGCGATGGCCGCTTTGCGGTGCACATCGTCGAACCGGTCGGTTTTACGGGTATAAACCACTTTCACATCGGGCATGGCCTCCTCCATGATCTTTCCCAGCTTCAGGGCTACGTCCAGGGCTATGTCCTTTTCATGGGAATACCGGCCGCCGGCTCCATGGTCGCTGCCGCCGTGGCCCGCATCGATAACTATCGTGCGGATAGGCTTGTCCTGAACAGGGAAATCCGGTGTAGTTTTTGCATGAATGAACAAGGTATAGATCAGTCCTATGCCTAAACCTGAAAATAAAACTCTTTTCCAGCGCATGTCAACAATTTATTTTAA
>CBFHAF010000016.1:0-19135 GCA_965653435.1 uncultured Chitinophaga sp. | reverse complement strand
CTGCGAAAAACAGGTGGAGATGGATGTGCCTTATGGCGGCGATAAACTGGTAGTGAACAGCTTTATCCAGCCGGACAGTCTGGTCTATCTCCGCGTTACCCGCACCCAGCCGCCCGGCAGCGACAAATTCCCGGAAGTGCCGGGCGCAAGTATCGAGCTGAAGGCCGGAAATGAAGTGCTGCCTCTGCAATGGAACATCATCGGCGGCAAAGGGTATTTTGTTTCTTCGAAACCAGCCAGGCCGGGCGTGGAATACAACATCAGCATAGCTGCGCCCGGGCTCGATACTATCACGGCGAGAGATACGCTCCCGAGGAAACCATTGCTGGCAGAGCCTTTTGCTCAGGGTGGCGGCAACCGTATCAAGTTCGTGATGAAAGACCTGCCGGGCGTGGATTTCTACCGCTTCCGCCTCTTCAAAGGCACGAAGAATACCAGCGGCGAGATCATTCCTTCCGAACGAAGGCTTTACCGCTTCGACCCTTCCTACAACAACAGCTTTACAGACATGCTCACTCAAAATTACCTGGAATCCACCCTCATTCCGGACGACCGGTTCGACGGGAGGGAGATCACCATCGTGATGCAGACGAAGGACGTGAATGTGCGGAATGAAATATTATTGCTGGAAGTAACCGGCCTCACCCGCAGCAGCTGGATGTACCTCAAAACCCTGGAACTGCAGACCTCCAACCAGGGCAACCTGCTGGTAGATCCCAGCACGGTGTATACCAATGTGGTAAAGGGTTACGGCATACTCGGCGGCGTGAATGCCGCACGTTTGACGGTAGAGGTCAAATAAGGATCAAATTCCGTAAATTTGATCAACACCAAAAAAAGGATTAGCCATGCAAGACGCATATATCGTAGCAGGATTCAGAACAGCGGTCACGAAGTCCAAGAGGGGAGGTTTCCGTTTTTACCGGCCGGACGATCTGGCGGTGGATGTGATCACCGGGTTGCTGAAATCTGTTCCCCAGCTGGACGCGAAGAGGGTGGACGACCTGATCGTAGGGAACGCCGTTCCCGAAGCGGAACAGGGGCTCCAGATAGGCAGGATGATCTCCGTGAGGGCTTTGGGAATAGAAGTGCCGGGCATGACCGTGAACCGTTACTGCGCTTCCGGCCTCGAGACCATTGCGATCGCAACGGCCAAGATCAGGAGCGGGCAGGCGGAATGCATCATTGCAGGCGGCACCGAAAGCATGAGCCTGGTGCCTACAGCCGGCTGGAAAACAGTGCCGGCCTACAGCGTGGCCACCACCAATCCCGATTATTACCTCAGCATGGGCCTCACCGCGGAAGCCGTAGCCAAAGAGTTCAACGTGAGCCGCGAAGACCAGGACCAGTTTTCGCTGAACTCCCACCTGAAAGCCATTAACGCCATTAAGAACGGGTATTTCAAGCCCGGCATACTTCCCATCAGCGTCGAGGACGTATACCTCAACGAAAAAGGGAAAAAGCAAACCCGGAATTTCACGGTAGATACCGACGAAGGCCCGCGTGCAGACACTTCCCTTGATGCGCTGGCCAAGCTGAAACCCGTGTTTGCCGCGGGAGGCACCGTAACTGCGGGCAATTCCTCCCAAACCAGCGACGGCGCCGCTTTCGTGATCGTAATGAGCGAGAAGATGGTGAAAGAGCTGGGCCTCAAACCCCAGGCGCGCCTGGTAGCCTGCGCTTCAGCGGGCGTACATCCGCGCATCATGGGCATCGGGCCGGTGGCTGCCATCCCCAAGGTATTGCAGCAGGCGGGGAAAACCCTGCAGGATATAGACCTGGTGGAACTGAACGAAGCCTTTGCTTCCCAGTCCATTGCAGTGATCCGCGAGCTGGGCCTGAACCCGGATATCGTGAACATCAACGGCGGGGCCATTGCGCTGGGCCATCCCCTGGGCTGTACCGGCGCCAAGCTCACCATCCAGGTGATGCACGAAATGCAGCGGCTGAAGAAAAAATACAGCATCGTATCCGCCTGCGTAGGCGGCGGCCAGGGCATCGCAGGGATCATCGAGAACCTGGCGTAACCCGTTTCGGATTATATCTAAGTTGATCGGTCATGGATTTTGAAGTTTATCCGCATTTGGATTAAACTCAAAATTTAATGCATGTACCTGATGTATGTAGATGAGAGTGGCGACATTGGTTTGCCGTCCTCAAGCCCAAACCGGTATTTCATTTTGTCCGCAATTGTTATTCATGAATTAAGATGGAGGAGTACTTTAAAAGATCTGCTGCTCTTCAGGCAGGATATCAAAAGATCTAAAGGGCTCAAGATCAGGGAAGAAATTCATTGTAATGATTTTATTAACAGGCCAGGCTCATTAGTGAGAATTAAAAGGAATGACAGGCTGGATATCATAAAAAAGTGTATTGATTGGTTAAATCTTCAACCGGAGCTGAGTGTTTAATCAGTTGTGGTTGATAAACTGGGGAAAGGCCCTGGTTACGATGTTTTTGCACAAGCGTGGTATGCATTGTTGATGAAGTTTGAGAACACATTAAGCCATAAAAACTTTCCCGGCCTCCGGAATGTGGAAGATATGGGAATGGTATTGTCAGACAATACAGACGGCGGTAAATTGAGAGGATTAATCCGGAGAATGAGACACATTAACATGATTCCCGGCATTGATGGTGCGCCCGCAAGAAACCTTAAGCTGAATTACATTATTGAAGACCCTGTTTTAAGAGATTCTCAATTTTCATTTATGCACCAAATGAACGACGTAGTTGCATATTGTGCAAGGCAAATGTATGAGCCGAATGCATATATGAAGAAAAAAGGTGGGGTCAATTATTATAAGCGGCTGGATAATGTTTCGCTAAAGACCGTTTCGCAGAATAATCCTTATGGAATCGTGGAGATATAAAAAAGGTAGCTTACGCTACCGGGGGAGTCCTACTACAGGAACGTAGTCCCATTCAGACTCTGTACAAATATACACAAAATAGACGACTGACGCACAACGCTCTTCTTGTTTTTGTTGATAACCAATGACTAAAAATAAATATTTGGGGAGACCTGGTGTGTAAATGGCTTGTCGATCCCGTTTTCACCTGAGGAAAATATTTAAGATGTTATTTCATATAAAATAATATGATTGAATTAAAGTTTTTGCTAATTTGGTGTCGGAAAACCGCTATTGCTGACTATCCCTTGTAGAATGTGCATATCTGAACCAATAGAGGCAACAGCCAAAACCATTTCTTTGAATCGTCAATAACCGTATCCCAGATGGACCGTAGAGACTTCTTAACACTAGCCCATTCCCGCAAAAAAACGGTGAAAGTAAACGCTTCCAGGACCTTCTCAGGGCTGAGCCCTTACACAGGTACATGGGGAAGAGCGCAGGTAGTGCATTTGCTGAAGCGCTGCATGTTCGGCGCCGCGCCTGCGGATGTGAAACACTTCGAGGCTATGACGCTCGACCAGGCTGTGGACGCGCTGTTGCAGCCCAATGTGAACACGCCCGCGCCCCCGGTGAATAACTACGGAGCGGATTCAACCGGTGTTGCACCCGGCGCAACCTGGGTGAACGCGCCCGATGGAGACGAAGACCTTAACAACGACCGCCGCGCTTCCTATAAAGCCTGGTGGACGGGCGTAATGCTCAACCAGGAAAGAACCATGCACGAAAAGCTCGTGTTGTTCTGGCATAATCACTTTGCTACGGAAACGCAGACCATCGGCGATGCGCGTTTCATGTACAAGCACAACGTAATGCTGCGCAACAATGCGCTGGGCAATTTCAAAACGCTTACCAAGGAAGTGACGCTGGACCCCGGAATGCTGGTGTATCTCAACGGTTACCTGAACGAAAAAACAGCGGCGGACGAAAACTATGCGCGCGAGCTGCTGGAGCTGTTCACCTGCGGCAAAGGCCCCGATTCCCAATACCAGGAAGAAGACGTAAGGGCCGCCGCGCATGTGCTCACCGGTTATAAGGTGGACAAGGTGAATATCACCTCCTACTTCGATCCTACCAAACACGACATCACCAATAAACAGTTCTCCTCCTGGTTCTCCAACAAAGTGATCACCGGCAAAACCGGCGAAATGGGCACCACCGAGCTGGACGAGATGCTGGCCATCATTTTCCAGCAACAGGAAGTGGCTAAGTTCATCTGCCGCAAATTCTACCAGTTCTTCATCTATTACGAAATAGACCAGAACGCGGAAGAGAACGTGATCTCACCGCTGGCTGACATTTTCCGCAGTGCCAATTACGAGATAAAACCGCTGCTCAGCGCACTGCTCAGAAGCGAGCACTTCTACGACCCGCTGAACATGAGCTGCCTGATCAAAAGCCCGGTGGACTTTACCGTAGGGCTTTGCCGCGAGTTCGGCGTGCAGTTTGCGCCCGCGGCGAATTATGCCCAGGCCTACCCGCAATGGCGCGCATTGCAAAACGCAGCCGCACAGCAGCAGCAGAACATCGGCGACCCGCCCGGCGTATCGGGATGGGATGCTTATTATCTTGCCCCGCAGTTCCATGAGCTGTGGATCAATACCGATACCCTGCCGAAACGCACGTCTATGGCAGACAGGCTGATCACCACCGGCTATTCTTCAGGCGGAGCTACCCTGCAGATAGACCCGCTGATCTTTACCGACCAGCTGCCCGATCCCGCGGACCCGGTTGCGCTTATCAACGATGCGCTCAGCATCCTGTACCGGATGGGTATCTCAGACGCCATGAAAACATATCTGAAAAACAATATCCTGCTGAAAGGCCAGGAACAGGACTATTATTGGACAACCGCATGGAACGCATACAAGGCCGCTCCCGGAGATGCCATGGCGCGCGGGCTGGTGGTGAGCATGCTGAAAGACCTTTACCATTCCATCATGAACCTGTCTGAATATCATTTAGCCTGACCGGCGTTGAAAACCTTTAGAAATATTTATGAAACCGGGAACCGCAAGATCCCGTCCGGCCTCTTAAAATAAATTATGCACGGATGAAACCGACCTAAGGTTCCATCCGACCTCTTAAAATAAATTATGCACGGATGAAACGTAGAGACTTCCTCAAATATACCGCGCCGGCCGCCATACTGCCGTCTTTTATCAACGGCTTCGCCGTAAAGGCTTTCGGCGCTTCACCGTTGCTGGCTGCGCTGGAATCTACCGCTACAGACAATGATCACGTGCTCGTGATGATCCAGCTGAACGGCGGCAACGACGGGCTGAACATGGTGATCCCGCTGGATCAGTACGACAAGTACCAGGCAGCACGTACCAATATCGCCATTCCTTCGGGCAGCGTACTGAAGCTCACCGGGCAAACGAAAACCGGCCTTCACCCCGCCATGACCGGCCTGAGGGACATGTACGACGACGGGCACGTAAGCATTATTCACAGCGTGGGATACCCTTCTCCCAACTTCTCCCACTTCCGTGCAACAGATATCTGGCTTACCGGCTCCGATGCCAACACCATCCTGGACACAGGCTGGGGCGGGCGTTACCTCGATACCGAATATCCCGGCTTCCCCGACGCCTATCCCAACGCCGAAATGCCTGACCCGCTGGCCATCCAGATCGGCTCCATCGTTTCCCCCTCGTTTGTGGGCAGCGGCGGTAACATGGGCATGGCCGTAACCAGCGCAACAGATTTTTACGACCTGATCGAAGGGCGCGAGCAGGACGTGCCGAATACCCGCGCGGGTAAAGAACTGAAGTATATACGCCTCATACAGAAACAGACCAACCGCTTCGCGGACGCCATTAAAGCGGCTGCTTCCAAAGTGACCAACCAGCGCACTTACCCGGCGAATAATTACCTGGGCGAACAGCTGAAGATCGTGGCGCGCCTTGTGGGCGGAGGCCTTAAAACAAGGCTGTACATGGTGAGCATCGGCGGTTTCGACACGCATGCCAACCAGACCAACAGCGGCGATACAACCACCGGCAGCCATGCCAGGCTGCTGCAGCAGATTTCCGACGCAGTAAGAACGTTCACCGAAGACCTGCGCGACATGAAAAAATCGCAGCGCGTGGTGGGCATGACCTTCTCCGAATTCGGCCGCCGCATCAAATCCAACGGCAGTATGGGTACGGACCATGGCGCTTCCGCTCCCATGATCATCTTCGGCGATTATGTGAACCAGCAGGTGCTGGGCAATACGCCTACTATGCCCGATGGGGCTGGCGCAACGGACAACGTTCCCATGCAATACGACTTCCGCTCCGTATACGCGTCGCTGTTAGAACAATGGTTCTGCGTAAAACCGACGGACCTGAACCGGATCATGCTGAACAACTACCAGAGCCTGCCGCTCATCAACGGCCTGGCCTGCAGCGTGGTAACAGGCGTGCCCGGCGTGAACGACGAAGATGTGCTCGTGACCAACTATCCCAATCCTTTCCAGCGTAAAACCGTCATTTCCTACAAATCCCGGGGCGGGCATACAATGGTCCAGGTGTTCGACACCATGGGCCGGCTGATGGCCACGCTGGCGGACAGGGTGCACGTAGCCGGCAATTACACCGTCGATTACGAAACCGAGCTGCCGACCGGCATTTATTACATCCGTTTGCAGAACGGACCCATTCAGCAGGTGCGTACCATGCTGAAAGTGCGTTAAGCCGACGCTTACCGCTGGTGTATTCCAGCCTGCAACGCTGTTGCATTCATTCTCTTTTCCTTATCTTTGCCGGTATAACCGGTAAGGTGAGAAAGCTGATCCATTCCATAGGAGCTATTATTCTGCTGGGCGTGTTCTGTTTATACATTACGCCCAGGGATTATGTGCACCATTTTACCGGCCACGAGGATACGGTGGACGAGGTGGTGATCTGCAAATCCGCCTACGAAAGCGGTCCCGTATTGTCCACCGAGCACCGCCACTGCGAATGGCTCACCTGGACGGTGGATGTATATCTTCCCACGCATACCGTTCATCTTCCTGCTGCTGCAATTTCCTATGCGAACCCCGTTGAGGGCTTGCCTGCCCATATCTTTTCCTGTCCCGCGTATTTCTTTTCCCTTCGCGCGCCGCCGTTTGCATAAAAGCGGATCCCCCTTTTTTGATTATTTATTTTCGGCGGCTGCGGAAGCATGCCGCCAGTGACGATTGATTCATACAAGATGATAAGGAAAATCGCGCTGATGGGCGTTGCGCTGCTGTTGTTAGCAGGCACGGCCGGCGCACAATGCACCATCCGCCTGAGCGGAACGGTAACGGACAGCCAGACCAAACAGGCGCTTGCGGGCGCCACTATCATAGTGAAAGAGAACGGCCTTTCGGTGAAGAGCGCAGACAATGGAACATATGTAATTGACGGGCTTTGCCCCGGTTTTTATACACTGCGCGTAAGCCATATCGGCTGCCTGCCCGTTGAAATGGGCTGGCAGGTGAGCGGGGACGAGCGGCGGAATATTTCCCTGCCGCACAGCATCACCCAGCTGCAGGAAGTAGCCGTTACCGGCCATGCCGCCAAAGAAGTGACCACCGCGCCGGTGGAATCGCTGAGCGGCCATGCGCTGGATCAAACGCGCGGGCTTACGCTCGGTGAAGCGCTGAAAAAAATAAACGGCGTAACCTCCATGACCACCGGGCCGAATGTTTCCAAACCCGTGATCAACGGCCTGCACAGCAACCGTGTGCTCATCCTCAACAACGGCATCCGGCAGGAGGGCCAGCAATGGGGCTCCGAGCATGCGCCGGAAGTAGATCCTTTCCTTGCCAGCAAAATGGTAGTGATCAAAGGCGCGAGTGCATTGCGCTACGGCGGAGACGCCATTGGCGGCGTGGTGCTCGTGGAACCGAAGGCATTGCCGGTAAATCCCGGCCTGGCAGGAGAAGTGAACATGGCAGGTTTTTCCAACAACCGCCTCGGCGCGCTTTCCGCGATCATAGAGCAGCAGGTGCCCGCTGTGCCCGGCCTCAGCTGGCGCTTGCAGGGAACCGTGCGCAAAGGCGGCAACACCCGTACACCCGATTACTGGCTGGATAACACCGGCGTGGAAGAATTTAATTTCTCCGCCGCCGCCGGCTGGAAAAAACCGAAGTACGGCGTCGAATTATTTTACAGCCAGTTCAACACCAATCTCGGCGTTTTCGAAGGCTCGCACATCGGCAACCGTACAGACCTGGAACAGCTGATCAGCCAGCAGAAGCCTCAGCCTGAATACACGGAAGGCTTCAGCTACGATATCGAAAGGCCCTACCAGCACGTGGAGCACGAACTGTTCAAGGTTAAAGGCTACGTGAATACAGGAAAAGCAGGCAAGCTGAACCTGACATTCGCACGCCAGTTCAACTACCGTGACGAGCTGGACCGCAATTCCGCCCTTTCTGTGAACCAGATGAACCTGAACCTCACCACCTGGACGGGCGACCTCGTTTGGGACCATAACAGCTGGAAAGGGCTGCGCGGCACCGTTGGCGTATCCTATATGTACCAGGAGAACAGCTACAAACGCAGGCTCTTCATCCCGAACTACGAAAGCCTGCAATACGGCGTGTTCTGGACGGAAAAATGGGAAAGCGGCGATTCGAAATGGCTGCTTGAAGGAGGGATCCGCTATGACAATAAAGAATATTTCAACCTGGGGGATAACACGGGAGACATCAATTATCCCGGCCAGCAGTATTCCGGTTTTTCGGGCTCACTGGGCGCGCAGTACCGTATAACGGACCATTTCCATGTTTCCGTGAACGCAGCCCGCGCCTGGCGCCCCGCAGCCGTGAATGAGCTGTATGCCTCGGGGCTTCACCATGGCGCTGCAGTGATCGAACAGGGCGATGCTTACCTGGATGGCGAAACCGCTTCCAAGTTCAACGCCGCTTTCCACTACGATATATCCGACAAGCTGGAAGCCGATGTGAACTTCTATTACAATCACATACAGAACTTCATCTACCTCCAGCCGACGGACAGCATCGTGGTGACCATCCGCGGCGCTTTCCCGTTCACTTATTACCGACAGTCGGACGTGAACATGAAAGGCATGGACGCACAATTGCGCTGGCAGTTCCTTCCCAAATGGCAGCTCACCACCAAAGCCTCTCTGCTGCGGGCTTACAACGAGTCGGAGAACGACTGGCTCATCAACATGCCGTCTGACCGTTTTGAGCATGAGCTGAGTTATTTCCCCGGCAATACAGCCCGGATGAAGGACAACTACATTTCCGTAAACCTGAGCAACGTGCTCAAACAAACGCGCATTCCCGCCAATCTCACGGATAAGAACGATCCGCGCGGGCAGGACCTGATGCCGCCGCCGGGCGCCTACAACCTGGTAGGGCTGGAAGCCGGCAGCACGCTGCAGCTGGGCAAACAGCCACTTTCCGTGATCCTGGGAGCCAGCAATATCTTTAATACGCGTTACCGCGATTACCTGAACTTCTTCCGCTATTTCGCGGACGAACCGGGAACCAATGTTTACCTGAAACTCAAACTGCCGCTGCAATTCGGCAAAAAAGCATCCTGACAATTTAAAACGAACAACACATGAAGAAGAATATCGCATTATACGCCGCTGCCGCTACACTGTTTTTTGCCGCCTGCAAAAAGGAAAAGAACGATACGCCGACTGAGAACGAAAACGAAGAGATCACCACGGTGAAGCTCACCTTTACGAACGTGGCCGTGCCCGCCGAAAAGGTCGTCGCTACCTGGAAAGACCTTGACGGTTCCGGCGGAACCGCGCCTGTAATAAACAAGATCAACCTGAAAGCCAACACAACTTATACGCTTACCACCGAAGTGCTGGACGAAACAAAAAATCCCCCGGACAATGTGACCGAAGAGATCGAAGAGGAAGGGGACGAGCACCGTTTGTTCCACCTGTTTTTCGTGAATGCCAACGCACCGGTTACGGATTCGGTGAATACCGCCGCCACCGTTATCCCGCTGGACAAAGACGCGAACAACCTGCCTATCGGGCTGGAAGTTTCCGTGGCCACCAAAAATGCATTCACCGGGTTCCTTCGTATGGTAGTGAGGCACCAGCCGGGTACCAAGAACGGTACCTACGGCCCTGGCAGCACCGATGCAAGCGCGGAATTCCCGATAGAGATCAAATAACGGAAACCGGGAAGTATTACAAAGTGGAAGAGAGCGCTTTTTACGGCGCTCTCTTTTTTGTTCTAATCCTTTTTTGAAATGTTTTCCGTTCAATGATCTTCCACCTTCAATCCCTGCTGGTCGCCCACCACCAGCAGCTTAAAAGGCCTGCCGCCTACATTCACGCCGCCGGCTTCTTTCAGGTTGCCTGCATGGAACATTTTCACGGCGCCGTTCGCCGGGTCGGTGATGTACACGATCTTTTTTGAAACGGCAAAGGAGGGAATGCTCTCCGCCGCCGCGCCGTCCGGGATAGACGCGGTTATTTTACCTTCTGTCTTCAGCTGCGCGGTAACTGCGTCGAATACTTTCATATTGCCGTTCTTCAGCAGCACGTACAGGAATTTCCCATCCGTGTCCAGCACATACTGCACAATGCTCTGATTATCGTTCTTCAGCACCGGCGTGATCTGCGAATTGGCCGGGTCGATCTTGTAAAGGCCGAGCGCGGCGGTATAGCCGAAGAAATGAGGCAGGCCTTTCCTGCCCAGCACTGTGCCGAGCCAATTGGTACCAAAGTCAGCAGGATAATTGATCAAAGATTGAGTACCATTCTGGTTCACGATGAGAATACCATCCTGGCTGCCGAACGCCGCCAGCTTGCCGTTCCCCGCGTCGCCGTGAATGCCTTTGGTGACGATCTTCGCTTCATGCAGCGTAGCGCCGAAGCGGTCTATGATCTTTACTTTTTCCGGCAGGGTACCGCTGGCGGAGCCGTCTTTCTGCGTAACTGCAATGGTGTGATCGTCGTAGATCACCATGGCGCCATGATGCGGCGCGGCTACAGGAAGCACGCGGCCTTCGCCGTCTTCCAGATCGCTGTCTTTAAACAGGCTGAGGCTTCCCGCGCCGTCGTTGAAGATGGCATTCAGCCCGTCATGTGCAAAGAAGTGTGTGGGCCCGGCCTGGGTGAACCGCACGGGCGACATCTCCTGCGGATGAACATGAAGGTGCCCGCCGTGCGCTTCGATGCCGGTGTTGAAAAACTCCACCAGGTTGCCGGCGCGGCTGATGATGGTGGCAAACTGCCCGGTGCTGGTGGCGTAAAGCGCTGGTTTGGCTGCGTGTACGGGGTAAACGGCCGTCTTCTTTGAAACCGGCTCCAGTACCGTGATCTGCGCTTTCTCCGCATCGGAGATCACCAGCCGGAGGTATTCCGCTTCCGGTTTTTCCGGCTCCGCGGGATGGTCGTTCTTCTTACAGGCTGCCAGCAATAGCAAGGCAAGCGTTACAGGTGTCAGGATTCTTTTCATTGATGGTGTTTTAATAAGTGCAACAAAGTTGCAAATCTATACAAATGCATCGTTGTTGCAAATAGTAAAATGAGTATTTTTGAGTAAAAGCGGGATATGTCAATGCGGCTTACCATTCATTTGAGAAAGATCGCGGAAGCTTACCGTTTATAACTGGAACTAATGTGCATCAAAAGGCCGCTGCTGCCGTTCGTACAAAAAAGCCGCAAAAGAGTGGAGGGGATAAGATATATTTGTTAGTTGATGAAACTGTTAACCGGGAAGCCGGTTTCGAACATATTAAACGGACTAAAGATGATCTGACATACTGCTCAGATTTTGGATGAAAAGCAAAAAGGGCCGTTTTCACGGCCCTTCCTGAATCAATATCTTTAGTATCCTTTTAATGTGAATGCCCTGCCGGGTGCGGACGGGAGTGTTCACCATGCTTATGATCTGCATCCGGCAGGCCAGCTGTATCTTCATCGTAATACACGAAGAAGTACAGGTAAACAACACGGGAAATGCGCATCAGCCAAGGCTGAGCGACTACGAGGATAACCCCGTTCACGCCTAACCACCAGAAAATGCTGTTGTCCCAGAAGGACATGCCGAATATCAGCCAGTACCAGATCAGGTTGAAGACGGATAATGCCACGCCCAGCGCATAGCTTACGTAACCTGTGCCGAACCAGAATCCTGTTTCCAGCTCAAATTTCTGCCCGCATACAGGGCACCGTTCATGCATGTCCAGTATCCTGGAAAGGCGCCAGTGGAAAGGGTTCTTTGTACGGAACATATTTCCCCTCCGGCAGTGCGGGCATTTCATTTTGAGCATGCTCAGGAAATAATTCGGTCTTTTTTTCATGGTTCTGCAAAGCTACGTTTTTTTAACGGCGCAGGGCAATGACGGTTATCATTGCCCTGCGTTAAAAATTTTATATGAGGTGCCTTTATGCCACCGGCTGCGTGCTTTCGGTGCTTTTCCTTTCCCCGATCTGCTGGCGCCACATGGCGTAATACAGCCCCTTTTCGTCCAGCAGGGAGTAATGGGTGCCGGTTTCCACAATGCGTCCTTTTTCGAGCACGTAAATGCGATCCGCATGCATGATGGTGCTCAGCCTGTGTGCGATCATCACGGTAATATGCTCTTTGCTGGATGCTACCTGGCGCACGGTTTGGGTGATCTCTTCCTCGGTGATGGAATCGAGCGCGGAAGTTGCTTCGTCGAACACCAGCAGGCGCGGCTGGCGCAGCAGCGCGCGGGCGATGGACAAACGTTGTTTTTCGCCGCCGGAGATCTTGATGCCGCCTTCGCCGATCACCGTATCGATGCCTTTTTCAGCGCGGGCCAGCAGGCTGTAAGCGGACGCGCGTTGCAGTGCGTTCATCATTTCTTCTTCCGTGGCCCTGGGGTTCACGAAGGCGAGGTTCTCGCGGATGGTGCCGGAGAACAGCTGCGTATCCTGCGTTACGAACCCGATCTGGTGCCGCAGCTCCTCGATGTCTATGCTGGAGCTGTTGAGCCCGTTGTACAGGATATCGCCTTCACCGGGTTTGTATAAGCCCACCAGCAGCTTTACCAGCGTGGTTTTTCCGCTGCCTGAAGGGCCTACGAACGCTATGCTTTCGCCGGTCTTTACCGAAAAGCTGATATCTTCCAGCGCTTTGTTCAGCGCGGTAAGGTGCTTGAACCCTACATGATTGAAGGTGAGCTCGCGGACGTTGGAAAGCCTGGGCGGGTTGGCGGGCGTTTCTTCTACCTGCGTTTGCAGTATCCGCTCAAAATTGCCGAGGGAAACCTGCGCTTCGCGGTAAGCGAGGATGATGTTGCCCAGTTCCTGCAACGGCCCGAAAAGGAAGAAGGAATAGAGCTGGAGCGTGAAAAGCTGGCCGAGGGTAGCCACATCCCCGTACACCAGCCACAGCAGCAGGAAGAGGATGCTGGAGCGCAGCAGGTTCACGAAAGTGCCCTGCACGAACGCGATACTGCGAACGCTGCGCACTTTCCTCAGTTCCAGCAGCAGTATTTTCATGGTGTTGGCATTCAGGCGGCGGATCTCCTGGTTGGTAAGCCCCAGGCTTTTCACCAGCTCGATGTTCCGCAAGGATTCAGTGGTGGCGCCAGCCAGCACAGTGGTCTCTTTCACGATGCTTTTCTGGATGGTCTTGATCTTTTTGCTGAGCACATTCATCAGCCAGCCGAGTATCACGCTGCCGCCGAAGTAGACGAACACCAGGCTCCAGTGTACGCTGTAAGCAAATATCATTACCACCACCACGCCGATAAGGGTGGTGAAAAGGATGTTGATGAACGCGGAAATGAACTTCTCACTGTCCGTGCGCACTTTTTGCAGCACTGCCAGGGTTTCGCCGGAACGCTGGTCCTCAAACTCCTGGTAAGGCATCCGCATGGAATGGCGCAGGCCGTCTGTATACATCTGCGCGCCCAGCTTCTGGGTAATGGCGCTCACGAAATAATCCTGGAAGGCTTTCGCAATGCGGCTTACCATGGCCACGCCGATGGAGGCCAGCAACAACAGCAGCACGCCGACGATATATTGGTTTTCGCTGCGGAATATGACAGTTTCGCCTTCTTTGTTCAAAGACCGGGGATGTGAGGCGAATTTATCTACGATCATCCCGAATATCCAGGGGTCCATAAGGGAGAACACCTGGTTGACGGCGGCCAGCAGTAAAGCCAGCACAATGAGCCATTTATAGTTCTGAAGATATTTAAGCAACAATTTCATGGGGCAAAGTTACTGGAAAAAGGAGCTGTAATGATGTTGGAACATTAATTTTAAACTGTACTTATCACGGTATTTACCCTAAAAATTGCGTAATTTAATAGTACACGCCGGAAGATTTCCATCAGCATGTTCTAAGCCTGAAAACTGACACTATTCCCCGAACGGCATACGTTACCCGGCCCCGGCGCGCCATCACGCAAAAACTCCTGCCGTATGAAAATGTATGATGAAAAACACATTAAGAACGTTGTGCTCATTGGCGCTGCCAAGAGCGGCAAAACCACGCTGGCCGAGGACATGCTGTTCGAGGCCGGCATCATCAGTAAACGCGGTTCCGTGGAGGAGCGGAACACGGTATCGGACTATCATGAGGTGGAGCACGAAAGGGGTAATTCCGTATACGCCACCACGTTGCACACTGAATGGCGCGATTACAAGATCAATATCATAGACACCCCCGGGCTGGAAGACTTTGCCGGGGAAGTGATATCCTCCGTTCGGGTATGCGATACCGCCGTACTGTTGCTGCATGCCTACAACGGTGTGGAAGTAGGCACAGAGCTGATCTGGGATTATGTGGACCGCTACAACAGGCCCACCATCCTCGCGGTGAACCACCTCGACCATGAAAATGCCAACTATAACCAGGTGCTGGAGCAGGCCAGGGGGTTTTTAGGCCACGCTGTGACCATAATGCAGTACCCCGTGAACCAGGGCCCCGGTTTTAATGCAATCATCGACCTGCTGAAAATGACCATGTACCGCTTCCCCGCGGGAGGCGGCAAACCTGAAAAACTGCCCATCCCGGAGGAGGAGCGTGAGCAGGCTGACAACCTGCATAATGTACTCGTGGAAAAAGCGGCGGAGAACGATGATGCCCTGATGGAACTGTTCTTCGAAAAAGGCAGCCTCGATGAAGACGAGCTGCGGCAGGGCATCAAGATCGGGATGATGAAACACCAGGTATTCCCCGTTTTCTGCCTTTGCGCCAGGAACAACATGGGCAGCGGCCGCCTGATGGGGTTTATCGACAATGTGGCGCCTTCTGCAGTGGAAATGCCGCCCGAGCTGTCTGAAGACGGTAAGGAAGTGCCCTGCAACCCGGCCGGCCCTACCTGCCTTTTTGTGTTCAAAACCCTGCTGGAACCGCATATCGGCAAGCTTTCCTTTTTTAAGGTGATGAGCGGCGAAGTAAAAGCAGGGCAGGAGCTGTACAACGAAAAAGGCAATACCACGGAACGGCTCAACCAGCTGTTCATCACAGACGGTAAAAGCCGCCAGCCGGTGGAGCGCCTGCGCTCCGGCGACATCGGCTGCACCCTCAAACTGAAAAATACCTTCACTAACCATACGCTCAACGAAAAGAATTTCAACGCACAGATCGAGCCTATTCACTTCCCGCCGCCCAAAGTGCGGGTGGCTATTGTAGCGAAGAACAAAGGGGACGATGAAAAGCTCGGCGAAGTGCTCAGCGAGATCCATACGGAAGATCCCACGCTCGAAATAGAATACAACCGCGAGCTGAAACAGGTGATCCTCCACGGCCAGGGGGAACTGCATCTTGCCGTTACAAAGTGGCGGCTGGAAAATATTTACAACATGCAGGTGGAATATCTCCCCGCGCGCATTCCCTACCGCGAAACCATCCAGAAGCCGGCCATGGCGAGCTACCGGCATAAAAAACAATCCGGCGGCGCGGGGCAGTTCGGCGAGGTGTACATGAAAATAGAGCCTTACTACGACGGCATGCCGGTAAGCAAGGAATGGCCCGTGCGCGAAACGGAAGAGATCGCGCTGAACTGGGGCGGCAAGCTGGTGTTCAACAACTGTATCGTGGGCGGCGCTATAGACACGCGTTTCCTGCCTTCCATCCTCAAAGGCGTGATGGAAAAAATGCAGGAAGGCCCGCTTACCGGTTCCTATGTGCGCGACGTACGGGTAAGCGTATACGACGGCAAAATGCACCCGGTGGACAGCAACGATATTTCCTTCAAAATAGCCGGCATGATGGCCTTCCGTGAAGCCTTCCACCAGGCTGCCCCGCAGCTGCTGGAGCCGGTCTACGACCTGGAGGCATCCGCCCCGGACGTGATGATGGGCGACATCATGAGCGAACTGCAGACCCACCGCAGCGTGATCACCGGTATGGACAGCGGTTCTTCCAGCCAGGTGATAAAAGCCCGCACACCGCAGGCCGAGCTGGACAAACTTTACGCCGCCCTCCGCAACGTTACCCAGGGCAAAGCGAAAGTAAAGGCGGTATTTGCTGAATACGCGCCCGTTCCGCCGGACGTGCAGAAGAAACTCAGTGAGGACTACAAGAAAGTGGAGCAGCAGAACGGCACGCATTAATACTGCCTGCCCCAGCTCTCCCGGTCCAGCGTTCTGTACTGGATGGCTTCGGCAATGTGATGCGGCGTGATCTCCGCCGAATCTTCCAGGTCCGCAATGGTGCGGCTTACTTTGATGATCCTTTCGTATGCGCGGGCGGACAGCTGTAATTTTTTCATGGCCTGCGAAAGCAGCTCCCTCGCTTCCGGCGGCAGGCGGCAGTAGTGGTGCAGTTGCTTTGCGTTCATCTGCGCATTGGAATAGGTGGTTGTAACGGCGGCTGGTGAAACGGGGAGAGCATCCTCTTCCGCGGCAGGAAGGAGGGGCTTGTTGAGCTCCCTGAACCGCTCAGCTTGTTTAAATCGCGCCGCCATCACCCGTTTGCGTATATCGCCGCTCGTTTCCGACGGTATTGCGCTGGCAAGCGACGATGGATTGACCGGCGTTACTTCCACGTGCAGGTCTATACGGTCCAGCAATGGGCCCGAAATACGGTTCAGGTATTTCTGGACCATGCCCGGCATGCAGGTGCAGTTCTTCTGAGGGTGGTTGAAGTAGCCGCAGGGGCATGGGTTCATGGCCGCCACGAGCATAAAGGTAGCCGGGAAATCCGCCGAATAGCGTGCGCGGGAAATGGTGACCTTCCGTTCTTCCATCGGCTGGCGCAGCACTTCCAGCACCGAGCGTTTGTATTCGGGCAGCTCGTCCAGGAACAGCACGCCGTTTTGCGCAAGCGATATTTCCCCGGGCTGCGGGATGCTGCCGCCGCCCACCATCGCCATGTCGCTCATGGTATGATGCGGCGAACGGAAAGGGCGCATGGTGATAATGCCGGTGGCCTCTCCCAGCTTGCCTGCTACGGAATGGATGCGGGTTGTTTCCAGCGCTTCTTCGAGGCTCAGGGGCGGCAGTATGGTAGGCAGCCTTTTCGCCAGCATCGTTTTACCCGCTCCCGGCGGCCCTATCAGGATGATATTATGCCCGCCCGCGGCGGCTATTTCCATAGCGCGTTTCACCATGCCCTGCCCTTTGATCTCTGCGAAATCCACCTCCGAAGAAAAGTCCGCACGGTAAGGCTGCGGCGTTTCAGGAGGCCTTGCCGATCCCTGCAAAAATGCGAGCACTTCATTGATATGCTGCATGCCGAATACTTCCAGGCCCTCTACAACGGATGCTTCCCGGGTATTCTGCATGGGAAGGATGATGCCGCCGAAACCTTCCTTCTTCGCCTGCATCGCCATCGGCAGCACGCCGCGGATGGGCCGCAAAGCCCCGTCCAGCGAAAGCTCGCCCATGATGATGTAAGCATGTGGTGAACGGGTGAATGCGACCTGCTTTGACGCGGCGACGATGCCCAGCGCAATGGGCAGGTCGTAAGCGGAGCCCGCCTTGCGGATGCCTGCCGGCGCCATGTTCACTACCGTGCGCAGGCGCGGCATTTTATAGCCGATGTTCTTGATCACCGTTTCGATGCGGAACTCGCTTTCCTTAACGGCGTTGTCGGGCAGCCCGACCAGGCAGAAACGCGTGCCCTGGCCTACATTTACTTCGATGGTAATGGTAATGGCTTCCACGCCGTGAATGGCGCTGCCGAAGATCTTGACGAGCATGGGACAAACAATGGTTGTTACCTTCCGAAGATAAGGAATTTCTTATTTCATGTTTGCCAGCAGCTCAATTACTTTTTCTTTCCGCAAAATAAGATACCCGATCTTTTCTTTCGCTATGCCGTCTTTCAGCCCGTAAGTGAAATGCAGGTTATCGTCTATTACTTCAGACTGGAAATATTTGAAAATGATCTGGTCTTCCCCGCGCAATTCTTCCGCTATCTCGTAGAGGTGCGTAGAAAGGATATAAAGGCAGCGGTGATTGTTCAGCAGGCCGCGGATCACGGCCAGGGAACAGTTCTTCGCGTCTTCCACGTTGGTGCCTTTGAACATTTCATCGATCAGTATCAGCCAGTTCTTACCGTCGCTGATCTTGATGATGGTGTTCTTGATGCGCTGCACTTCGTTGTAGAAATAACTTTCTCCTTTGAAGATGTTATCCTTCACGTCGATATTGCTGAGGATGCCGTGGAAGAAGCTCAGCCGCATGTTCTCCGCGGGCACGCCCATGCCCAGGTGCGCCAGGAACACCGCTATGCCCACCGCCCTGATGAAGGTGGTCTTTCCCGCCATGTTGGCGCCGGTGAGGAAAATAAAATGCCGGTGCGGATCCATAGCCACGTCGTATGCAACGGGCTGCGGCAATATCATGTGGTATAGCTGTTTGATCTCAATATGCGGCTTGCCTTCTTCCGAGAACAAAGGGAAGTTGAGCCTGAAATGGCGGATGGCCATGGCCATGCTGTGATATGCGTCCAGCCGGGTATACAGCTCGGTCAGCTCCCAGAGCACTTTTTTATGTTTCCGGCGGATTAGCTTGTCGTAACGGAGTATCTGCACGAAATTCAGCGTTCCCCGTTCGTGCATGGCAACGATGTCGTGAAACTCGCGCTGGTTGATGAGGATGCGCGCTCTTTCCAGCAGCAGGCGCAGGTTGGCCGGCGCTTCGGCAGCCTGGAAGGTTTCGGTCAGGTACCTGAAACCGTTGATCAGGTTCAGCAGCTGGTCGAACGAAAACTTGATGAACCCGAAATCGGGCGCGTAAATAGTTTTGGTGATGAGCGCATTCACATATAACAACGGCCCTTCCGAAGTGGAGATGGGCTCTATTTCCGCATTGAGGTAGTTTTC
>CBFHAF010000015.1:0-19265 GCA_965653435.1 uncultured Chitinophaga sp. | reverse complement strand
ACTGCGGATTTCTTTTTCTTCGGCTGCCCCCCGTCCTTCTTTCTCCAAAATGCCAGATTCATGCTCGGTTGTTTAGTTAGTAAAGAACAAATATAATATTCTGTTAATTGTATGCGAGTTTTACCCCGCAAAAGTTTTCTTAAAAATCCCACTTAAGTTTAACAAATAGAAGGAGCGGGATGCCAGTTTATTTCTATTTTTGTTTAATTCTACATCCAGAACATTGAACAGTTTCACGATAAAAGACATTGAAAGCCTTACGGGCATTAAGGCGCATACCATCAGGATATGGGAGCAGCGTTACAATGTGCTAAGGCCCAAGCGGAAAGACACGAACCACCGCGTGTATGACAATGGGGATCTGAAACACATCATGCGTATCGCTTACCTCTACCGCCATGGCTACAAGATCTCCAAGATCGCCAATATGAGCGAGGAAGAGATCAAACAGCTGTCGCTGGAGGAAACCGGCCATAAAGGCACGCACCTTTACCAGGTGTATATCAACCAGCTGGTGGAGGCGATGATCGATTTCGACCAGGTGAAGTTCGAGAAGATCTTCCATAACATCCTGCTGCGCATGGGCTTTGAGCAGTGCATGCTGAAGGTGATCTACCCTTACCTGGAGCGCATCGGGCTGCTGTGGCTGGCAGATTGCGTGATACCCGCCCAGGAGCATTTCGCGTCCAACATCATCCGTAAAAAGATCATGGTGGCTATTGACGGGCTGGATATCCCCTCGCAGGACCGCGAGCGTTTCATGATCTTCCTGCCGGAAGGCGAGTTCCATGAGATACCCCTTCTTTTCATCCACTACATGCTCAAAAAACACGGCTGCATGGTGGTGAACTTCGGCGCCAATGTTCCGCTGGAAGATCTCCGCTTTTACACCGAACGCAAACCTGTGGATCACATCTACACCCATGTGATCACCAACTTCCCGCAAAGGGCGCTGGATAATTTCATCAAAGACCTCGGCAAGCTGTTCCCCAATATCCCCGTGGCCGTTTCGGGCCCGCAGGTGGCACGCGTTACGGTTGCCCCGGCTGAAAATATCACGTTCCTGATGAGCATGGAAGAACTGCTGCAATATGCCCGGCGGAAAAACCCGGAAAAATCCTAAGCTAATTCCCTTTCAATAATACGGCTGATCTCCGGGGCGCGGTTCATGACCATGAAATGCCCTCCTTTCACGATGGTATGGGTTGGTTTTACGTAGCGGCGCGGGAAAGGCCTGTCTGCACTGCCATGGATATGCACCATCGCGGGCGGCACCCATTCATTTTCCCAGCTCAGCACGGCGCCCAGCGCCCAGCGCATATAGCGGAAATCTTTTTTCTGCATGTAATCTTTCAGCAGCATCCGTTCTTCCTCGCTCCTGCTTTGCATGAACATCTTCACGATGTACTGCCGGTTGCCGAACAGCACACGGTCCGGCAGCCGGCGCAGCAGCATGCGGGCCATGCCGTTGTAATACGGCGGCAGCTCGTGCCGGTGCTTTACGCTGGAAACGATGATGACTTTCTCAACGGGCAACTGTTTCGCAATTTCGATGCTCATCATGCCGCCGAAGGAAAGGCCCAGCAGCACAGGGTTTGGGTGAAGAATGCGGCGTGCGAGCCTGGAAGCATATTCCCCGATAGGCTCATCCTGCCCCAGCGGATTGATCCAGGGCAGATAATGCACCTCGCAGTTGTCCGGGAAGCTGAGCCGGCGGAAAACGCGCTCGTCCGCGCCCAGCCCGCTGATCAGGTATATATGCTTTTTAATCATCTTCGGCGGATTTACGGATGCCGTACCGTTCCATTTTGTTATAGAGATGGCTTCGCTGTATATCAAGCTCCTGCGCCGTGCGGGATACATTACGGCCGTTCTTGTTCAGCATGAACTCGATAAATATCTTTTCCACTTCATCCCTGAAATCGTGCAGGCGCGTCAGCACCAGCAGCTCATCATTCAGGTAGTGGCTTTTTTTTTCTCGTGATTGGGAACCACGTAGTTCTCCACATCGTCTGCCGTAATGGTCTTGCCGCTCAATATCACCAGCCTTTCCACCACGTTGCGCAGCTCGCGGATGTTGCCCGTCCAGTGATGGTTCTGCAGGGCTTTCATCGCGTCCTTGTCCGCTGTTTTGCGGGCGGTGCCATATTCGGCGCAAACGGCGTCCAGGAAATGGTCTACCAGCAAAGGTACATCTTCCCTCCTGTCGTTCAGCGAAGGCACATGGATGAGGATCACGCTGAGGCGGTGGTAAAGGTCGAGGCGGAAATTCTTGTCCTCCACTTCTTTCAGCAGGTCTTTATTGGTAGCCGCCACCACGCGCACGTCCACGCTTATTTCCTTGTCTCCCCCCACGCGGGTGATCTTTCCTTCCTGCAGGGCGCGCAGCACTTTGGCCTGCGCGCTGAGGCTCATATCGCCGATCTCGTCCAGAAACAGCGTGCCGCCGTTAGCCTGTTCGAACTTGCCGATGCGTTGTTTGATCGCGGAGGTGAACGAACCTTTCTCGTGGCCGAACAGCTCGCTTTCGATCAGCTCGCTGGGAATGGCCGCGCAGTTCACTTCCACCATCGGGCCGTTTGCACGGTGGCTGTAGGCATGTATCCAGCGGGCCACCAGTTCTTTTCCGGCGCCGTTCTCACCGGTCACCAGCACGCGCGCGTCTGTGGGCGCCACTTTATGGATCGTGTCCTTGATCTTCACGATAGGGCCCGATTCGCCGATCATTTCGGGCGTTTTGCTCACTTTTTTACGCAATGTTTTCGCTTCCGCCACCAGCGTGGTTTTATCGAGCGCGTTGCGGAGGGTGATGAGCAAACGGTTGAGATCGGGCGGCTTGGAGATATAATCGTATGCGCCTTTTTTCACCGCATCCACGGCGGTGTCTATATTTCCGTGACCGCTCACCATGATGATGGGCACGTCAGGATTGATCTCTTTTGCTTTTTCCAGGAATTCGAGGCCGTCCATTTTCGGCATCTTGATGTCGCACAGCACAGCGTCGTAGGCTTTCGCCTGGAACATCTTGTAACCTTCCGCGCCATCTGCCGCCTCTTCTATCTTGTACCCCTCGTAGGTCAGTATCTCGGAGAGCGTTTTCCGGATGCTTTTCTCGTCGTCAATTATCAGGATATTGGCCATATAGGTTGTCTACTATTTTAAACAGTGCCAAAAATAAAGGAAAAGATGGAACCTACCACAAAATACTCTCGTGGCATAGCAGTGACAAAAATAAATCTTGATGGATGGCGGCTTTACATATATAAAAGTCTACTGATCTTGTCGGTTTTTGTGTAATTTTAGCCCGTAGCAGGTAACTATCCGTTATGATGAAAAAATTACTGGAGCAATTAAAGGCGCGGCATGCTGCCGCAGGAGAATCGGCATACCCTTCTTCAGAGGAAGTATGGGCGTTTTGCAGCGACCTGGTGAACTGGCTTTTCCCCGAGCATAACGGCAAGGTGCTTGACGAAGCGGCGCTGGAGCAATATGCCATGAAGCTGGAAACACAGCTTACGCTGCTGCTGGCCAATATGGCGCCGCAGCTGAAAGATACGCCGGAGGCCATCGCGCGGAGTTTTATGGAGCAGGTGCCGGGCATTTATGCAGACCTTACCAAAGATGCAGAGGCCATCCTGCAGGGCGATCCCGCGGCCACCTGCCTGTACGAGGTGATCCGCGCCTATCCCGGCTTTTACGCCATCGCCGCATACCGCGTGGCGCACGGGCTGCATTTGCTGCAGGTGCCGCTGCTGCCGAGGGTGATCACTGAGTTCGCGCACGCACGCACGGGGATAGACATTCACCCTGCCGCCGAGATCGCGCCCTGGTTCTGCATAGACCATGGCACCGGCGTAGTGATCGGCGAAACCACCGTGATAGGCCCCCATGTGAAAATATACCAGGGCGTAACCCTGGGCGCGCTCAGCATCGACAAACAGATGGCGCGCGCAAAACGCCACCCCACCATCGAAGAGCATGTGGTGATCTACGCGGGCGCCACCATACTGGGCGGCGACACGGTGATCGGCCACCACAGCATCATAGGCGGCAACGTGTGGCTTATCAAAACAGTAGAACCGTATTCCCGGATTTATTATAAAGCAGACGGCAGTATAAAAGTGATTTAAACATGAGATCAGTTCTGGATTTAGTGGGCAACACCCCTATGGTGGCCCTGCAACGCATTCCCGAAAACCCTGACGTAACCATCTATGCCAAACTGGAAGGCAATAATCCCGGCGGCAGTGTGAAAGACAGGGCGGCATACGGTATGATCAAAGGCGCGCTGGACCGCGGGGAGATCCGCCCGGGCGTAAAGCTCATAGAAGCCACCAGCGGCAATACCGGCATAGCGCTTGCCATGATAGCCAATCTTTTTAACGTAGAGATCGAGATCGTGATGCCGGAAGACGCCACGCGCGAAAGAGTGCTCACCATGGAAGCCTTCGGCGCGAAGGTGGTGCTCACGCCGAAAGAACAAAGCATGGAAGGCGCTATCGACTACGCGCATGCGCAGGTGCAGAAAGGCGGTTACCATATGCTGAACCAGTTCGCCAACCCGGACAACTACGGCATGCACTACCGCACTACCGGCCCCGAGATCTGGCGGGATTCCCAACAGGCCATTACCCATTTCGTATCCGCAATGGGCACTACCGGCACCATCATGGGCGTAAGCCGCTTCCTGAAAGAAGTGAACCCCGGCATACAGATCGTAGGCTGCCAGCCCACGGAAGGCTCAAAGATCCCCGGCATCCGCAAATGGCCGGAGGCTTACCTGCCGAAGATATTTGAACGCCAGCGGGTGGACCGCATTATGGATATTTCCGAAGAAGAGGCCCGCATCATGACGAACCGCCTGGCCCGCGAAGAGGCGATCTTCTGCGGCATGAGCAGCGGCGGGGCCGTAGCAGCGGCCGTTCGCGTGGCAAGGGAACTGAGCAGCGGCGTTATCGTCTGCATTATCTGCGACCGCGGGGACCGTTACCTTAGTTCCGATCTTTTCGGGTGATTTACAGTCAAAACATTATCACAGATAACCGGCCGGAAAATTCCCCGCCGGTTATTTTTTGCAACAGCATAAAAAAAACCCGTCCCGGAGCAGTACCGGAACGGGTTCTTTCAAATATTATAAAAGAAGATTATTTCTTCATATACATCACTTCCTTCACCAGCTTCACCGTCCTTTCGATATCAGGCAGGTACAGCTTCACCAGGTTGGGCGCGTAGTGCATGGGCGCGTCAGCAGCGGTGATGCGGCGGATGGGGGCGTCCAGGTAATCGAAGCCTTCTTTCTGGATGCGGTAAGAGATCTCGGAGGAGATGCTGGAGAACGGCCATTGTTCTTCCACGATCACCAGGCGGTTGGTTTTCTTCACGGATTCCAGGATGGTGAACCAGTCCAGCGGGCGGATGGTACGGAGGTCGATCACTTCGGCCTCGATGCCTTCTTTGGCCAGCTCTTCAGCGGCGCCCAGGGCTACTTTCATCATTTTATTGAAAGACACGATGGTAACGTCTTTACCGGCGCGTTTGATATCTGCTTTACCGATGGGGATGATGTATTCCTCTTCGGGAACCTCGCCCATATCGCCGTACATCTGCTCGGATTCCATGAAAACAACCGGGTCCTCATCGCGGATGGCGGCTTTCAGGAGGCCTTTCGCATCGTACGGGTTGGAAACGGAGATCACTTTCAGGCCGGGGATGTTGGCATAATAGCTTTCGAAAGCAGTGGAGTGCTGTGCGCCCAGCTGACCTGCGGAACCGTTGGGGCCGCGGAAAACGATGGGGCAACCTACCTGCCCGCCGCTCATGGCCAGCATTTTGGAAGCGGTATTCAGTATCTGGTCCAGCGCCAGTACGGCAAAGTTCCATGTCATGAACTCCAGTACAGGGCGTAACCCGTTCTGGGCGGCGCCCACACCGATGGCCGTAAAGCCCAGCTCGGCGATAGGGGTATCAATTATACGACGGGGACCGAATTCATCCAGCATACCCTGGCTAACTTTGTACGCTCCGTTGTATTCTGCCACTTCCTCTCCCATCAGGAATACCCGCTCATCACGGCGCATTTCTTCCTGCATGGCTTCTCTTAAGGCTTGTCTGAAGGCTATCTGACGCATTTGGTTCTATAAAAGTTATTTGAAATATATACACACCTTTCTCAAAAGGCAGGGCAAATTTATCGTTTGTTTGCCAAAAAGCAAAGCATTTACATTTTCTCTATCACCATGGCGCTTGCTCCGCCGCCGCCATTGCAGATCCCGGCCACGCCGTAACGCCCGCCGAGCCTTTGCAGGATGGAGGAAAGGGTCACCACGATGCGCGCCCCGCTGCAACCGATGGGGTGCCCCAACGCAACGGCCCCGCCCCAAACATTGAGGGTGCCGGGTTTCACGCCCAGGTCCCGCTCGTTGGCCAGCGCCACGCAGCTGAATGCCTCGTTGATCTCGGTATAATCCATATCCGCCATAGTAAGCCCGGCCTTGGCCAATGCCTTGCCCACAGCTTTTACGGGGGTGGTGGTGAACCATTCCGGCGCCTGCGAAGCGTCCGCGAAGCTCACGATACGCGCCACCGGCTTCAGGCCCAGCTCTTTCAGCTTTTCGCCGCTCACCAGCACTACTGCCGCCGCGCCGTCGTTGATCTTTGAGGCGTTGGCTGCGGTAATGGTGCCGTCTTTCTGGAAGGCCGGCTTGAGGGTAGCCATTTTTTCGAAGTTCACTTTGGTGTATTCCTCGTCTGAATTCACTACCACTGGCGTTCTGCCGCCCACTCCCACCGGCACAATCTCCGCGTCGAAATAACCGTTCTTATAGGCGGCCGCCGCGCGCTCATAGCTCTGCCTGGCGAAAGCGTCCTGGTCTTCACGGGTGATATTGTATTCCTTTGCGCAGATCTCCCCCGCATTGCCCATGTGAAAATCGGAATACGGGTCCCAGAGGCCGTCGCGCAGGATGCCGTCTATCAGCGAGCCGTGGCCCAGGCGGTAGCCATTGCGGGCTTTATCGAGGTAATAGGGAATATTGCTCATGCTTTCCATGCCGCCGGCCACCACCAGGTCGTTGTCGCCCAGCAGGATGCTCTGCGCGCCCAGCATAATGGCTTTCATTCCTGAAGCGCATACTTTGTTCACCGTTGTGGCGGGCACGGTGTTGGGCAGGCCCGCGTACAGGCTGGCCTGCGTGGCCGGCGCCTGGCCGACGTTTGCGCTGATCACGTTGCCCATATATACTTCCTGCACCTGGTCCACAGCCACTCCCGCCCTTTCCAGCGAAGCCCTGATAACAGTGGAGCCCAGCGTAGTAGCAGGCACAGTGGCCAGTGAGCCGCCCAGGCTGCCGATGGGCGTGCGGGCAGTGGAAACAATAAATACTTCTTTAGACATTGTAATATTTGTTTGTTTTGGTGAGCCTCCTTTGGAGAATCGTCAAATTTAAGTAATTGTTAGTCCGGCGCCAAAAATGCCAAGGAACAGGCGCACTGCATGGCACACAGGAAATTTATATATATATTTAGAATACATTGCATCCGCGGATTCCCATACAGCTTAACGCCTATACATTATGCAGGAAGAGATCGAAATAGCGCCGTTTGACAACCTTCTGGTATTCAAAAAAGGTTATACGCCCGAATTTGTTGCCGCCACCATCAGGGAAAGGAAACTGGGAGGCTTGCGGGTATTTGCCGTTCTGAAAGACCAAAGGCCGGAAGACCTTCATTTCCTCGCAAACTACCCTTTTCTTGAAAAGCTTGATGTGACGGCCGGGGAAGATTACGATTTCAGCTTCCTTGAAAAACTGCCCGGTCTGGTTAAGCTCTCCATCAAAACCGCAGGAAAGCGGGTGATCGATCTCAGCCATCAGAAAAAACTGCTCGAATTGTCGTTGTTGTGGCGTAAACAGATCACCGGCCTGCAGGAATGCAGCCAGCTTAAAAGCCTTTCCCTGAACGAGTTCAACGAGCCCGATCTGTCAAGGGTCGGCATTTTCCCTCGTTTGACGGAACTGAAAATAAAAACAGCCGCCATCACCTCGCTGAACGGCATCCGGGAATTAAAGGCGCTGCAATATTTGCTGCTGGCTAATTGTAAGAAGCTCACGTATGTATCTGCCATGAACGGCCTTGAGCAGTTGAAAGAACTTGAGCTGGATACCTGCCCCCGCGTGGAGGATTACGCCGGTCTCCTGCATCTTCCCGCATTGGAAAAACTCACGTTCACCGGCTGTAAAAAATTGGCCAGCATTAAATTTATTGAGAATTTCCCCGCCCTTGAGGAATTTTCTCTGACGGGCAACACGGAAGTGGCAGACAACGACCTGGTGCCTGCAAAAAGGATCAGGTCTGTTTTCTACAACCATCTACCTACTTACAATACAAAGATCGAAAACAAGGGTTACGAAGAAAATATCAGGCAGAACCTGCTTAAGATCAAAAACCTTTTTAAAGGCAAAAGCTAAATTGACCGTGCTTTTTCCGCGCCCCGGCATACGCCGGGAGAAACTGGCGCCCTTCTTACCGTTTTTTCGCTAAGTTTGCAGTTGGCTGAGAAATTTGCTTCCCGGCAATTGCCGGGCAAACAAATAGCTGCCGCCACAAACCCGATAAAATTTGATCTCCCAGAACACCATACAACAGATACTCAACCGGATAGACATTGTGGAAATCGTCGGTTCCTTCGTTAAACTGAAGAAACGCGGCGCCAACTACATGGGGCTCTGCCCTTTCCACAACGAAAAATCCCCCTCCTTCACCGTTTCCGGCAGCAAGGAGATCTACAAGTGTTTCGGGTGTGGCAAAAGCGGCAATACGATCAACTTCCTCATGGAGCATGAAAAATACTCCTACGTGGAAGCGCTCCGCTGGCTGGCCGCCAAATACAATGTTGAGATCGAGGAAAAGGAAGTAAGCCCGGAAGTGAAAGCCCGGCAGCAGCTGGCAGACAGCCTTTTTATCATCAACAACTTCGCGCGGGATTATTTCGTGAAAACGCTTCACGAAACCGAAGAAGGGCAGAACGTGGGCCTCAGCTATTTTGAGGAAAGGGGCTTTACCGAAGAGACCGTCAGGAAATTCCAGCTCGGCTATTGCCTCAACCTGCGCGACGCCTTCGTGCGCGAAGCGCAGCATAAAGGCTACAACATGGAGCTGCTGCAAAAAACAGGGCTCGTTACCATCCGCAACGATCAGCCGGCAGACAACTACCGCGGCCGCGTCATCTTCCCCATTCACAACCAGAGCGGGAAAGTGCTTGGCTTCGGCGCGCGCATCCTCGTAAAAAGCGACCGCGCACCCAAATATATCAACTCCCCGGAGAACGATATCTACGTAAAAAGCAAGGTGCTCTACGGCACCTATTTCGCCCGCCACGCCATCGACAGGCAGGATGAATGCCTGCTCGTGGAAGGTTATACGGACGTGGTATCGCTCCACCAGGCCGGTGTTGAGAACGTAGTGGCATCCAGCGGCACCTCGCTTACGGTAGACCAGCTCCGGCTGATCAAAAAATATACCCGCAACCTCACCATTCTTTACGATGGAGACAATGCGGGCGTGAAAGCGGCGCTGCGCGGGCTTGATATGGCGATCGAAGAAGGCCTCAACGTTAAGCTCGCACTGATACCCGACAATGAAGACCCAGACAGCTATGTGCGGAAGATCGGCGCGGAAGGCTTCCGGCAGTTCATCGCAGACAACAAGCAGGACTTCATCCTCTTCAAGCTGCGGGTATCGCTGAAAGAAGCCGGCAACGACACGACGAAGAAAAGCCAGCTGGTGAACGAGATCGCCGAAACCATCGCGCGGATAGACAAAGTGGAGGATTTCACCAAACAGCAGGACTACATCCGCCAGTGCAGCCAGCTCCTCAAAATAGACGAGGAAGGCATGGTTACGCTGGTGAACAAATACATCCGCGACCGTATCACCAAACAGGCCACGCAAGAGCAGAACCGCTTTAAAAACCGCGGGCAGGAAGCGCCTGCCGGCGAAGAAGGCGGCCCCTCGCTCGCCGAGATGTACCCCGAGTACTTCGACGAAAACGCGCAGCCGGAGGCAACGCCGGATAACCTTTTCAACAAAGACGAAAAGCAGGAACGCGAGCTGGTGAAAGTGCTGCTCCGATTCGGCGATAAAATATTCGACGAAGAGCAGAAAACCACCGTGGCAGACTACATCTTCCATCTCCCCTACGACTTCGAGTCGCTGGCAGACAGTGAAGTGGTGAAAAAGATCCTGCGCGAATACAAATCCCAATACGACCAGGGTGCGCCCCTGGACAAAAAATGGTTCCTCTATCACGAGGACCAGGATATCTCCAAGAATGTGGCCCTCATCCTCGAGGATAAAGAAGCCGAGCTAAGCGCCAACTGGCGCGACAAGTTTGAGATCAAGACCGTTTACGGCGACGATGCCTTCGTAAAGGACACTGTAAGCGCGACCCATTACCTGATCCTCAGGAAGATCCGCAAGCTCATCGAAGAAAACCAGCAGGAGCTGAAAGATGCCACTGATTTTGACGTGGCGAGGAAATGTATTGAAATGGACATCCATCTCAAACAAATGGCGAAGGAACTGACAGATAAGGTAGGTACGGTGATCATTAAATAATCCGGCGGAACAATACCCGGTCCCTCAAAACCAGGTTATTCAGGCAAAGCCTTTTACATGTACGCCGGAAGAAAGCAGCAGCGCCTTCAGCTGCCGCGCCCCATGTATATTAACGCCGCTCCCAGGTCTGAAAAGTAAATGCATAAGCATGTTTTTCATCCGCAGCATGATCTTCCGCATGCGTCAGTACCCATTCATCGGGATTGATCACGGGAAAAAAAGCGTCGCCCTGCACAGTGGCGTGTACACGCGTCATGTATATTTTATCCACCAGCGAAAAGGCCTGTAGAAAGATCTCCGTTCCCCCGGTGATAAAGATCTCGTCCACATCAAAATCTTCTGCAATGGTGATGGCGGCGTCGATGGAAGACACGACCGTGGCGCCTTCCGGCGCATAATCCTTCTGGCGGGTGATCACGATATTCTGGCGCCCTTTGAGCGGCTTCCCTCCCATGGACTCGAAAGTTTTCCGGCCCATGATCACGGGGTTGCCCCAGGTCGTGTTCTTGAAAAACTGGAGGTCTGCCGGGAGGTTCCAGGGCAGGCGGTTCTCAATGCCGATCACGTTGTTGTCAGACGCCGCAACTATAATAGAGATCATACTGCTACCGGGGCTTTGATATGAGGATGGAATTCATAGTTCTCGAGTGTAAAATCTTCGTATTCAAAAGCAAAGATGTCCTTCACCGCCGGGTTCAGCTTCATTACCGGCAAAGCGTAAGGCTTGCGGGTAAGCTGCAGCTGCGCCTGCTCGAAGTGATTGTTGTAGAGATGCACATCACCGAAGCTGTGCACGAACTCTCCCGGCTCGAGGCCGCATACCTGCGCGATCATGAGCGTAAGCAGCGCGTAGGAGGCAATGTTGAAAGGCACGCCCAGGAACACATCCGCGCTGCGCTGATAAAGCTGGCAGCTGAGCTTCCCATCCGCCACGTAAAACTGGAACAGGCAATGGCAGGGGCTGAGCGCCATATCCGGCAATTCGGCCACGTTCCAGGCGCTGATGATCAGGCGCCGGCTGTCAGGGTTCTTTTTGATCTGGCTGATCAGCTCCGTCACCTGGTCGATCGTTTTGCCGTTGGCCCCTTCCCAGCTGCGCCATTGTTTGCCGTAAACAGGGCCGAGGTTGCCGTCTTTATCCGCCCATTCGTCCCAGATCTTCACCCCGTGCTCCTGGAGGTAACGCACATTGGTGTCTCCTTTCAGGAACCAGAGAAGTTCGTAAATGATGGATTTGAGATGAAGTTTTTTGGTGGTCACCAGCGGAAAACCCTCCTGCAGGTTAAAACGCATCTGGTAGCCGAACACGCTCCGGGTGCCTGTACCTGTACGGTCCGTTTTGTTATTTCCCTGAGCGATAATATGTTGTAGTAAATCTAAGTATTGTTGCATGACCCCGCAAGTTAAATGTAAATTGGGAAATAGCCTATCACAGCTATCAGATTACAGTCAGAAATAATATAAACAAAAGGGTGAAAACAAACAAATCTACTTTCCGGCAAATTTCATTAATCTGCGATAATATACAAGACCATATCAACAAAATCTCGGCATTTAACTAACTATAAATCTAAACGCTTATAAAAACAAAAAAGGCACTATTCGTTTATCATCAACCCTAAATTATCCGTTGCAGGGTCAGACCATGCAGCAGAACGAACACGTGAGAATAACCCGGAGCCTGAAGAACTGAGATAAGAATTCAGAATTTTCCCATCTGGCCTTGCAGTTGATAATGATTTATCAACCTCTAAATTCTTTTATCATGCAACAAGATGTACCGCATTAAAGCATGGCCTGGCATCCTATTGCCTTACCCGAAACCATGCGCTTAATTTTTTTATCAACCTGTAATCATTCGTAAACCTCTAAATCGCCAGAACATGTATCTGACCAAACAATTCATTTTGCTGGTATTGCTGCTGTGCATTTCCATTGCGGCAGCGGCCCAGACGGTGACCGGGAAAGTATCCGACGCCTCAGGCAATGCCGTGCCCGGGGTCACCGTCAGGCTTCAGCAGACCAACCGGGGCACCGTTACCGACGCCCAGGGCCGGTACTCCATCGAAGCCGCCAGCGGCAGCACCCTTATTTTTTCGTACACCGGTTACAAAACTCAGAACATCGTGGTTAGCGGCGGCACGCTGAACGTAACGATGCTGGAAGACTACGCCAACCTCGACGAAGTAGTGATCACCGGCCTGGCCACTTCCGTTAAAAGAAGCAACCTCGCCAACGCCGTGGCCACTATTTCAGCCAAACAACTTTACGGCGTGGCACCGGCACAAACCTTCGACGCCGCATTGAGCGGCAAGATACCCGGAGCATTGATCACTTCCAACTCAGGTGCGCCCGGCGGCGGCATTTCGGTGAAAATGCGCGGCGTGACCTCCATCTTCAGTAACGCACAGCCGCTGTACGTAGTAGATGGCGTGTTCATTTCCAACATCAGCGTACCCGCCGGCCTCAACATCATCACCGCCGCAGCCACGGCAGGCAACCCGCAGAACCAGGACAACCCGTCCAGCCGCGTGGCGGACATCAACCCCGACGATATCGAGAACATCGAAATACTCAAAGGTGCTTCCGCAGCCGCCATCTATGGCTCTAAAGCAGCGGCAGGCGTAATTCTCATCACCACCAAAAAAGGCACCAACCTCGGCCGTACCATTGTGCGCCTGCGCCAGGACCTTGGCTTTGCGAAAGCCCGCAAGCTGCTGGGCGTACGCCACTTCACCGAGCAGACCGCGTTCGAAAGAGGCGGCGCCGCTGAAAGGGACATGTTTATCGCAGCCCGCAATGCAGGCAAGTTATATGATTACGAAGACGAGATGTACGGCGAAACCGGCCTCATTTCCAATACCAACGTGAGCGTGAACGGCGGCACCGAACGCACCGGCGTATATTTCTCCGCCAACCGGAAAAGCGAGGAAGGCATCGTTAAAAACAGCGGCTACCTGAATAATTCCGTGCGCATGAATGTGGACCATCAGCTGAACGACCGCATCAGCCTGGGCATGCGCGCAAGCTATATGAACACATCCGCAGACCGCGGGCTTACCAATAACGACAACAACAGCGTTACCTACGGCGTGTCCCTGGCCACCATCCCGGAATACCTCGAGCTGCACCCGGACGCCAACGGCAACTATCCCGTTAACCCCGCAGCAGCCAACCCGCTTGAAACGAGGGATAAAATGCGGAACAACGAAACCACCAACCGCGTGATCACCGGCGGTGAACTAAGGGCCACCCTGCATACCAACGACCGCACCAATACCAAGCTGGTCGTGCGTGGCGGTATAGATTTCTTCAACCTGAAAACCGAAGCCATCTTCCCCCGTACGCTGCAATTCATGAAAGGCGGGCTGAACGGCGCTTCCATCCAGGGCAATACCAATAACCTCAACACCAACCTGGCAGGCGTGCTGGTGAATTATTTCCAGGCCAACAAGGACCTCAGCTTCACAACTTCCGTTGGCGCCACGCTGGAAACCAATTACCTGGATCACATCCTGTCCATCGCCACCAACCTGATACCGGACCAGAACAACGTGGACCAGGCGGCCAGCTCGCAGCTGCAGCAGTTCCGCCAGAAGTACCGCGACAACGGTATCTTCATCCAGGAAGAAGTGCTGCTGATGGACGCGATCACCCTGAGCGCCGGCGTACGTTTCGACCGCAGTACCAACAACGGTGATTATAAAAAGTACTTCGTGCTGCCGAAGGCATCCGCATCCTGGAACCTCGCCAAGATGGATTTCTGGAGCATCCCGGCGATCAACAGCTTCAAGCTGCGCGCGGCTTACGGCCAGGCTGGCAACGTAGCGCCCTATGGCGCGAAATTCCTGGCGCTCACTGCCAGCAACATCGGCGGGCAGCCGGGCTCTTTCGTGGACAGCCAGTTCGGCAACCCCGACATCGAACAGGAACGCCAGACAGAACTGGAAGCCGGGCTGGACGTGAGCTTCTTCAACGGCCGCCTTTTCCTGGAAGCCACTTACTACAATAAAAAGATCTACGACCTGCTGCTCCGCAGGAACGTCGCATCTTCCAGCGGCTTTACCCAGCAATGGGTGAACGGCGGCGACCTTCAGAATAAAGGCGTGGAGATCGGCATCGGCGCCATACCGGTGGATACCAAAAAATTCCGCTGGAATACGCAGGTGAATTTCTGGAAGAACACTTCAGAAGTGACCAAGCTCACCATTCCCGCCTTCCCCATGGGCGCATTCGGCAACACACTGGGCAACTTCTTCATCGAAGAAGGCAAATCCGCCACGCAGATCATCGGGACGCTGGGCAACAACAAAGGTGTGGGCGTACTGGGCAATTCAGAGCCCGACTTCCAGATGAGCTTTTACAACGACCTCACCTTCCTCACCAATTTCAGCCTGCGCGTAATGCTTCATTGGAAAAAAGGCGGGGACAACATCAACCTGACGCAGTACCTGTCCGACATTTTCCAGACCTCTTATGATTACGACGACGACAAGAACGGCAACGGGGTGAAAGACGGGGTGGACAGGATGAATGCCGCGGGCATTTCAGACGCCAGCGTGCGCGTGCAGGATGCATCGTACGTGCGTATCCGGGAGATAGGCCTCTATTACAACATCCCCATTCCGAAGAACAATATCATTTCCGCCGTGAATGTGGGCATTTCAGCGAACAACTGGTTCACCTGGACCGATTATGAAAGTTACGATCCCGAAACTTCCAACTTTGGCAGCAACACCATTTCCACCGCCACCTCCCGCGGCAGCAATGGCATCAGCACCGGCGTGGAAGTAACGCCGTTCCCGGCTTCCAAGCGGGCAATGTTCCACCTGGGCGTAACCTTCTGATCTGTTCAACCTAAAAAAGAATCATTATGAAACAACATAGCATATTATTGTTCAGCACGATGCTCCTGGGCCTGGGCGCCTGCCAGAAGGGCGAGATCCCCAACCTGAACACGCCGGTGGCCAGCGCGATCATCGCCAACGGCACCAAGGAGCAGATCGATAACCTCGCGGTGGGCATGGAATCGGGCATGCGGCCTACCCTAAACACCTATTTCGACGCCATCGGCCTGCAGGGCCGCGAGATCTACCGCTTTTCGGGCTCCGAACCAAGGTATACCACCGAACTGATGGGCACATCGCCTCTGGACAACAATACCTTTTACACCACCAACCCCTGGGCTTCCCGCTACAGGGTGGTCAGGCAGGCGAACACGCTGATAGATGCGGTGAACGCATCGTCCAGGCTTTCCGCCAACGAAAAAAAGGGATACCTGGGCTACGCTAAAACGATCATGGCCTACCAGCTGCTGATCGCGCTCAACATGCAATACACCAACGGCATCCGGACGGACGTGAAGGACCCGAACAACCTCGGGCCGATCAAAGGTTACCCCGAAAGCCTGGCGGACATCGCTGCCATGCTGGACGAAGGGAAAACAGACCTGACGGGCAGCGAGATCGTTTTCCCCGTATCCATCGTTACGGACGCGACCCCTGCCAAGCTCCTGCGCTTCAACCGCGCATTGGCCGCCCGGGTGGCCGTATACCGCCAGCAATGGGCGGCCGCGCTCACCGCGCTGAACGAATCCTTCTTTGATCTGAACGGGGACTTCAATACGGGATATGTGCACATCTTCAGCGCCAACTCCGGCGACCTGCTGAACCCCGTGTTCCTGCCGCAGAACAACGCCGGCGAACAACGCCTGGCGCATCCTTCGTACGCCACCCAGATCGCCCCGGGAGACGACCGCCTCGCCAAAACCTCCCTCAGGGCCGCTCCCGCCTCGCTGGACGGGCTCACGTCCAACCGCGACGTGTGGATACACCGGAGCAATACCGCGCCCATTTACATCATCCGCAACGAGGAGCTGGTCCTGATCTACGCGGAAGCAAAGATCAACCTCAACCAGATCCCGGACGGGATCGTGGCGCTGAACCGGATCAGGACGGGGCACAACCTGCCGCCGTACGCAGGCAGCGTCACACAGGCCGCGCTGATCACCGAAATGCTGAACCAGCGCCGGTTTTCCCTGTTTGCCGAAGGCCACCGCTGGATAGACATGCGGCGTTACAACCGCCTGAACGAGCTGCCTAATACCCGGCCGGGGGATAAAGTGTGGGATAAATTCCCCGTTCCGCTGCCGGAATCCAATCAATAATTATCAGATCTGACGGGAATAAAAGAAGCCGCTCCGAAAATTCTCGGAGCGGCTTCTTCTTTGCATAGCAGTATTTGGTTCCCGGTTATAATGCGTTGATAATTGGCTTGTTGATCCCGTATAACGGGCGCAGGCGGCCAAATGTTACACTATCCCCGGGGGTTAAATACCCCTGCGTTTCATTTCTTTCCGTATAAGGCTCAATTCCCGGCCCATGGAGCCGGCAATGGAGGTGTTTTCCTGCGCCCGGCGGATGAGGTAAGGCACTACGTCCTTTACGGGGCCGTATGGCAGGTATTTGGATACCCGGTAACCGGCATGCGCCAGGTTGAAGGTAATATTGTCGCTCATGCCGTAGAGCTGTGAAAAGCTCACGCGGGGATGGTTATGCGGGATATTTTTCTCGTCCAGCAGGCGGGCGGCCAGCATGCAGCTGTCTTCGTTGTGCGTGCCGATAAAAACGGCCAGGTGCTCCAGGTTGTCCAGGCAAAAGCGCACTGCCGCGTCATAATCCTCGTCTGCCGCGTCTTTATTAGGCTGGATGGGCGAAGGATAAGCATTCTCTTCCGCGCGTTTCCTTTCTTTTTCCATGTAGGCACCTCGCACCAGCTTGGCACCCAGCAGGTATCCCGCGGCTTTGGCCTTCGCAAGGCTCTGGTGCAGGAAGTCCAGCCGGTCGTGGCGGTACATCTGGAACGTGTTGAACACGATCACTTCGCCTTTGTTGAAGAGGCTCATCATTTCATCCGTCAGATCGTCCACCGGCTGCTGCACCCAGGATTCTTCCGCGTCTACCAGCACGCCCACCTTACCTTTGGCCGCAGCGGCGCAAATGGTATGGATGCGCTTGCGCACTCTTTCGAACTCTCCTTTTTCTTCAGGGCTGAGGGCTTCGCCTTTATGCATCTTTTCCAGCAACCCGAAGCGGGCGAAGCCGGTCACTTTGATGGGAATAAAAGGAATATGCGGCTTGCCGGTGGCGTATTGAATGGCACGGAGGAATTCGGGCACGGCATTGTCGTAATTATCTTCCCCTTCCACGGCTTCCACGCTGTAATCCAGCGCCACGCCCACGCCGAAGCGGCCCAGCTCTTCCGCCGCCTTAACAGCTTCCTCAAGGGTTTCGCCTCCGCAGAACTGGTTGAAGATGGTGGATTTGATGATGCCTTTTACGGGCAGGCGCAGTTTGAACGCGAGAGGGGTGGCAATGGCTCCCAGCTTTACCAGCCAGGGCTTGCCGATATTGCTGAAAAGGAAATTGGCGCGCTTCAATGCCCTGTCTGACATATGCTCGAACGCGATGGCCGTATCTTCGAATGATAATGGTGGTTGCTGCTTTTCCATGGCGGGCAAAGTTAAGGGGCTGGTACTGGTTTAACAAAAAACTCCGTTCACTCATGATAGTTTTCTGACATACAAGCAGAAAGAGCTGCTGTGACCTCCCAATTTTTTTATTATATTTATCCCGGGACAGTGTTACACCAAAATCCGTATTCCCAACCATGAGCGCAGCACATACGCAATTCCGGCGGCCGAGGCTTCCACTGTATATGAAAAAACGGCGTAACTGGCAACCTGTTGCCCTTACGCTGATCGTCGTTATGCTCATAGCAGCCGGCACGCTGTATTATGTGGCAGGCCGTCACCAGCGCAGCTCCGTTATGCTGGAGCCGGGCAAACGGTATGTTACTTACCAGAGCGACTACGGCCAGCGCAAAATCGTAAGGCTTCCAGACAGTACCCTGGTGATCCTCAACTCCCGTTCAAAACTCTATATGCCCGAAGGTTACCCGCAAACCCGCGCCCTGGTGCTGGACGGCGAGGCCTTCTTTTCCGTGCCCGCCACCGGCCGGGAAATGGTCGTTTTAACGGACAAGCTCAAAACCCGGACGCCCGGCGCCACCTTCCGCCTCCGCTCCCTCGAAAGCCAGAGCGGCGCATATTGCCTCGTGCTCAGCGGGCAGGCCAGCGTAGGCAAAAGCTACTATTCCCAAACAGACAACGCAATAGAGGAACTGACCACCGGCCAAAGCGTTCTGGCCAACAAAGGCATCGACCTTATGGAAAAAGAGACCTTCGAGCTGGCCGAACAGGAGGATTGCCTGCATGGCAAGCTGGTTTTCAACAATACCCCGTTGCCTGCGGCGTTAAAGAAGATGGAAGACTGGTTCGGGGTTGAAATGGAAATGCGGGGAAATAACGGGCGGGGCAAACACATCACAGGGGTCTTCAACAACGATTCGGTACAGGATTTGCTGGCTACACTGGGTGACAGCATAGGTTTCACTTACCGCGTCACCCGTGACAAAGTGGTGATCAAATTTTAAACTTCGGAATTTCCATATCCTATAGTTGCGGATCCGCAACAAAAAGAAATGCCGGTTGTGCGAAGCAGACAACCGGCATTTTATGATTCAGCCAGAGCTCAGCCCTCGCGTTCTTCCACCGGCAGGTTCCTGATCAGGTTATCAAAAAGATCTCCTTC